>PQAL01000042.1:0-103399 GCA_003105035.1 Anaerolineales bacterium
CTATTTTTTAGGGTTCAGATCAAAGCCAGCGCAGGCTCTTATTGGGTATGGGCGGTCTATCCGGCCTGACCCAGGGGCAGTTCGCTGCTATCCTGGCTCATGAATACGGGCATTTTTCCAACCGCGATACGGCCGGCGGTGACCTGGCGCACCAGGTTTATGCATCGCTGAATAGCATGGCTTACCAGCTTATCCGCAGTGGTTCGGCGAAATTTTATAACCCGGTGTGGTTATTCATCCTCGGCTACCAGCGTATCTTCCTGCGCGTCACCCTGGGTGCCTCACGCCTCCAGGAGGTATTGGCAGATCGCTATGCGGCAGCTGCCTATGGGAGTGCAAATTTTATCGAGGGACTGAAAACCTATATTCGCCAGAGCATTGCCTTCCCGTTGCTGGCCGATTCTGAGCTTAAAGCTGCCTTCGAAGCTAACCGTTTAATTGCCAACCTGTATGACCTGCCCATGCGGGCAGACCTGGAGGAAGCCCTCGACCTCAAATATGAAGAAGCCATGACCCGCATGACCTCCAAATATGATTCTCACCCCGCTCCCCAGGAGCGTATCCGCTTGGTTGAAAACCTTCACATCCCTGATCCACCCGTGGACGAAAATATCAGCCAGGCGCTGGGCTTATTCCGCAATCCGGAACAGCTCCAGGAGGAGATGACTGCCGAGATAAACAGGCTGGTTATCAAAAAAGGGAAGTGATCACCTTATCGTGTTCCCTTCCCCGTCTGAACTATTCAGGCTATGATTAGCACATGGATGACAATACCTTCGAATGCCCTAATTGTGGCGCTGCTATTTACCCCGAGGTGACCCGCTGCCCAGCTTGCGGGCACAATATGTATCCTCTGGAAGATGAAAAAGCGCAGGTTGAAAAGCCCGCCCCAACCTGGCTGGCTTTGACCGGTGCCCTGGCTATCGGTTGGATGATCGCGGCTGGGATTGCCATGCTAACCAACTTTGTTGTGGCTGCATTCGTTAGCCCCAAATTCATCAGCGCCCTGGGCAAGGCAATCCTGCTTTTAGCCGGCCCATTTGGGGCGCTGGTGGGTGCTTACGTGGCTACCAGCCTGTTCAAGCAACGCTACCGCTTGATTGGAGGGCTGGTAGGCACCCTGGCCCTGCCGGCATTGGTGCTGTTCGCCACCTATTGGGTCGAGGTCACTCCGGCTGTGCTCTTCAGCCCGCTTGCGATCCTGGTCGGTTTCGTCACCATCCTGGCAGGCGTGGTTGGAGGTTGGATAAGCGAAACTTTCGCTCCGGGGAGTGACTGGAAAGAAAGATGGCGCGTGCACGGCATGGAAGACCTGCTCTACCAAGAATTGCTGCGAAAAGTACGCTTCAATGGGGGTACAGCTGACCGCCTGATCGAATACGAGCGTTACGTAGATCCGAATGCCACCCGCCTTAAGCTGATCCAGAACGCCATTGAGCGCCTGGATCGCGATAATCGCTGAAGTGTCGGTTTGCATGCCATGAGATTTGGAATGAACAAGTCATCCATAAATTGTGAAATATATAATATATACGATGTTGATGTAAGACTATAGCAGACTGTCATTGCGGGGGAGCGTTATTTGTGACCGAAGCAATCTTCAATGAGGAGAGCTATCCGATTAACCTACAAGTGCCTGGATAATTATCCTTGAAAAAGGAAGATTGCTACGGCTAAACCCGCCTCGCAATGGCAAAATTTGGAGAATTTTTCTCTTATTTTCAGCTGCTAGCTATCGCTCACTGAATGTTGCTCGAAAAATGCTATAACTTCTCGATGATCAATAATCGTGTAGGCTTGGACAGGTTGACCACCAACCACAACAGGCACAGCAGGATCAGGATGACATCGATCAACAGCAGGTTGAACGCCCCGAAGGCATTCACAAAATTCTGTAAATTTGTCAGGATGAGCTGCAACACTCCAGATTGGAAAATTTGCAACCGGCTCAGCAAGGGGAAACCGCCAATGATAACCCAGCCGATCAGCGCGATCACCAACAGTGATAGCAAAGGCGGGAGGATTTTGTCGTTGAGCGGGAAGCTTTGCTCCCGCCGCGCGAAACCCGCCCCCATGCGTAACTCCAGGGCTGAAAGGGCCTCATCGCGCACCTCGGGTGAGGCGAACGAGATTTGGTGCGTAGCGATTCTCTCATCTTGCCGATAGGCAATCTCCAGCATGCTCCGCTCAGGATTGGTGCTCAACCGGATGATGTTTTCCAGCTTGATCGGTGCGGCATTCTCGCCCAGCAGCTCGCGAGACATCTTCTGCTGATCGAACATTCCGAAGATAAGGGGGATATCGCTGGCTGCCGGGCTGGCCACGATGATTGACTTGCTGCCCAGGATCACCAGACGGTCGGTTCTCAGCTTCGGGTTGTCCCACAGCAGGGGTTCGGGTTCGAACAGATCAGTTTCAGCGTCTTCACCGGCGGCAAAGGCTCCCATACCCAGCTGGGGTTCGGAGCTGACCTTGAAATCATCGGAAACAGCCTCCGTTGCCTGATCGGAAGGTTTCTTGCTTATTCCCACGAGCTCATCGAGTAGCCTGGCTTCCTTTTCTTCATCGGACAAACCTGGCCCTGCCTCACCGGCTGGATGCTCCTCCAGCCAGCTCAGATCTGTATCCGGTAGCGGCAAGGCAGCCTTCTCTGGGTTGCTGACCGTCTCGAAAATCCTCTCGATCGTCTTGTCTGGCTCTTCCGAGTCGACCGCCCAATCAAACGTAGCTGGTAATTTAGACACCCGACTGGCTTTGTCCGCCGTCTGGTTCACGTAGGTCATGTTCTCAAATGCCTGGAATTCTACATCCTCTTCAGTCCAGGTGAAGGGAGGGGTGTAAGGAGGTGCCTTAGCGGTTCCAGGTGGGACCACCGGCTTGTAACGTTCGCCCTTCACAACCGACCCGAGAGGTGAAGTATCGAGCCTCATCAGGGCGATGCTGGCTGCTTCGTTCTTGGGGTTGATTAACAATACCCTTTGCAAACACGTGCGCTTGAGCTTGACGTCGTCCACCACCTCAGACATCATCATCCAAGCCCCTTCATTATGAGGATTCTGGACAAGTGCCTGTGCCAGCAGTTGCTTGGTTTGGGTGATATCCCCTCTTTGCCTGGCTTCCATGGCTTGTAGTAAGAGTTCAGCCATTCTGTGCTCCTTGCGTTAGTTTAATTATAACCGAAGCACAAGTTAGTCGCTCACACCAGGAGATAAAGCATGCATTCGCATATTTATCTCTCCATATGTCGTTTATAATGGATTGACCTGCTACGGAGAGAGAACATGGACCAAACCCAAACCCTTACCCTTCACTATACTCCCGAAAAGAACGATTATATCCAGGTGTTGCGTATTTTCTTCCTGCACCAGACGGGCTCACGCATCAGCCTGGGTTTCCTGGTGATCATATTTGTGTACATGCTTTACAATGTTGCCACCTCGGCGGTAACTGTCTCCATTTTTGAGATCATCTTGTTGCTGTTCCCACCCGTCTTTGTTGCCTACATCTTGTTCGTCCAACCCAGGGGTATAGCAGATAAAGCCATGGCTAACGAACAGCTGGCAGCGGAGACTACCTGGGAGCTGGGTGAGCAGGGAGTCGATATCTCGACCAGCTTCGGCTCCACTCACCTGAATTGGGAAGATTTTTCCCGCATGGTCACCACCAAGGAATATTACCTTCTGCTGATCAAAGGGAATCAACGCACCTTCCGCTTCTTGCCTCGCAAGGTGTTTACTTCTCCTCAAGAACAAGATACCTTCCTTAGCTTGGTGACAGGCCACCTGAAAAAGTAATATCACCCGTCTGGGTGCTACATGTCACCGGCTATCCCCGCGGAACTGTCTTCTAGCCTGGCCTACTACTCTGCACACTTCATGGACCGGGTAGTGTGGGAGTTACCCGTACGCTGGGTATGCAACCAGCATGGGCTTGATTGCCAGCTCATTGAAGCTGGCCTACCAGGCACTTACCCCACCTTCATCGTCAGGACTGCTCTTAACCAATCCGTGGTGATCAAGTTCTTCGGACCGCTTTATGATGGTTATCAGGCTTGCCAGCTTGAGCACAGCATGGGGAACTTCCTGGCAGGACATACCCTGCCGGTTCGATCGCCCCTCATCCTGGCAGCTGGGCAGCTGGATACCCAATGGAGCTACCTGGTCTTCGAAGGCATCCCTGGCACCAGCATCGGGCAAGCGCGGGGGAGGTTGGCCGAACATGCCTGGGTCAATGTGGCAAGCTTGTTGGGAGTGTTCATGCGGGCCTTGCATGATCTCACGGCTGACTGCCCAGGCGCCTTATCCACTCTGCGAGACAGTGACGATAGGGGTAATTTTGCGGCATTTTTACGCACTCAAAAAGAGCGTTGCCTTGCGAATCATAGAAAATGGAATGATCTTCCCAGTCACCTGCTGGAGCAGGTGGGTGATTACCTCTTGCCTGTCGATCAGCTGGTCGAGCTTGCCTCTCCTCCGCACCTGATTCATGCTGACCTGACCGCTGACCACCTGTTGGGGAGGGTCATTGAGCGCTCTGGTTCAGCCACCGACCCTGCTGGCGGCGATTGGGAAAACCTGGCGGTGATCGATTGGGGGGACGTGCGCTTCGGCAATATCCTCTACGAGCTGGTGGCCCTGCAAGTGGATATGTTTCGTGGGAATACCCGCTTGTTGAAAATCTGCCTCGAAGCATATGGTCTGCCAGGTTTTTACCAGCACGAGTTTCCCCGCAAAGCGTTGAGCATGCTCCTGCTGCACCAGTTCCCTATGCCTGCCTGGGTTTATGCTGGTCAGACCAGCAACCATTCATTGGATGAGCTGGCAGAACACCTTTTTGGCACCGTGGATTAACCCTGGCGCTGGCTTGTAGATAACAAATTCTCCAGGATCGTAAAACGTAACAGATCGTTGAGTCTGAGTATTCGTTTGCACCTTTGGTGATCGAATGTCGAAGGACGTCTCGGTCTACCCCAAGTTATTCATCAGTCAGCATACTTGCGGATAATCTTCTCATGGTATATGATTTCGTTAACAGGCAAGATCCGATATTATTTTCATTATTATGACGGAGTGATACCTTCAAACTTTGCTTTTTGATAGACTAACCTACCCATGAACCGACCTACGCTTCCCAAACGTGTTATTAGCGCCCCGCAGGTGGGCGATAAGACTGCCTTCACCCGCACGCTTACCGAAGCGGATGTGGCCCTTTTCATCGGTACCACCTGGGATGTGAACCCCTTGCACACCGATGAAGTGTATTGCAGTGCCACACCGTTCAAGCACCGCATCGTGCCGGGGTTGCTCACCGCTGCCTTGCTCACCCACATGGGTGGGTTGTGGGCTTTCCTGGCCACTTCGATGGACTTTAAATTCCTGGCTCCGGTGTACGTCGGTGACAGTATCACTGCCCAGGCGGAGGTGGCAGAAGTCGATGCCGAATCAGGGGCGGTGCTGCTGCACTGCACCTGCACCAACCAGCACGGTGTTCAGGTATTGGCTGCCAATGTGCGCGGTTTTCCGGGGAAATTTGAGTGAGACCCCGTATCTTGCTGTTCCTGTTGCCCATCCTGCTGGCTGCCTGTTCCGGCTCAGGTGCCGAGCAAGTTCCCACCAGCCAGCTGCCCAGCCCGGCGCGGTACGCCCTGACTATGACTGACCTGCCGGATGTGGGCGTGCCCTGGCAACAGTCATATAGCCAGACCTCCAGCGATAAAGGCTATAAATGGACATATCAGGCCTATCAGGCCATCCAACCTGCCGAGGTTGAAAACCAGCTTGATTCGGTATATGCCATCAATAACGATGTGATCCTCTACGAGGTGGATATGAGCCGGGAGGATTTGCCCGCTCCACCTGTATCGTTAGGCAGCATCCAGGGTGTGGAGTGGAAGCCTGCCACCCAGCTCCACCAGGTGGGTGATAAATCAGCCGTCTGGAAGACCACCCTGGGTGACCTGCTTACCCCGGTTTGGTGGCTTGAGTTCTACCAGGGGCATGCTTACGTACGTCTCTCCATGTTTGGCTTCCCCGACCAGATCGCTCCCACGCTGATCTATGACCTGGCCGATATCGTAGCCGCCCGGTTGCCTGCCAACCTGGAAGAGCTGAAGCAGGATGCCAGCGGAGGGCCAGTCGCTCCGCCTGCCGGAAGTGTAACCCCGAGTAGTGTAGTGCTTCCCACCGCGTCTGCCACCCCGTAATCGGCCGATTGTTCCCAACGGTCTCATTAAAGTCCTGCTTTTAAGAAAAAGCCGGCAGCGATCTACGCTGCCGGCGGGGATGCCGGCCGATCTAAGCCGTGGGGTGATGATGCCAAATGGATACGTAAACATCAGCGCTCGATATCAGCCACAATCCATTATGGAACCTGGGAGAGTAGCGATCATTGAAGAGCACGATCACTGGAGCATTGGCACACACCATCACTTCAAAGACCTTGGGCCCATCGGGTGGACCAACGCCGGCATAGTCATATAACGTGCAGGCACCAGAGGTGGTACTGGTGGAGCTGACCATCACTCCAGCCACATGACCCTTACCGGCATACACCTGCAAATCTTGATCGGGGGTATAGATATCTAATAGATCTGCCATCAGTACACCCTGTCATACTTATCCACGGTCTTGTGCGCTGAGACGATGGAGTTGGTCAGCTGATGGTGGGCGTCTGCCACCATCTTCTGGTACTGATCTTCGATCCTGCGCACCATCTCGGTGAGCTGATACACCAGGTTGGTATGGGCGGTGGGATCCCGCATGATGTAACCCAGGCGTTCACGATAGGCCCGGCACATGACATTGGTGATCAGGATGGCTTCATATTCATCGGGTACCGTGATGAAACACTCAGCACTATCTGTCATGTTGGTATCGTGGTTGGCCAGGTATTGGGTATAGATGTGAGCTGAGGCAGCCACACTACCTGAGATATACATTAACCATCCTTTACCAGTGGCATAGTCATGATCAATGTCATAGAAACCTGCTGCGTCATAGAAATCAGGATCCAGCCTGTTCTTGCGCACCAGGTATTCTGGTGGCTGCTGGCTGATGGGGTACTCTACGCTGATCACTTCCCTAAAGTCATCGGGAAGCGCATAGCTATACACTATACTTCCGCCATTGGTATGATCATCCTTCATCGGTCGCAAGATCGGGAAGGTGCGGATAGCTTCCTTGCACCAGGGGAGCATGATGGTAGTGCGTGACCAGGTTTCAGCATTGGTGTCACCCAAGGCCACCAGGCAATCGGTGAGTAATTGTTGGAATGAAATAGACATAGCACCTCCTAGATCAGCGCCAGGACACGATCAGCGATCTTGCGCAGGCCGGCTGCGGTGGGATGCACACCATCACTGGTATCACTCTGCAAGATCCATGGGTCGGTATGTGTATCCCAGCAGATCACATTGTCACTTTCAGCGCAGGCATCTGCGATGGCAGCTCGGATGTTGTCTTTGGGCTTCTCCGGTCCTGCCACTGCATCATCCCAGCAGGGCAGCACGTTCAGATAATAGATCCTGGCATTGGTGTTGAGTAATCTCAACCTGTAAAGTTGATCAATTACTTCCTGCTTAAGCACATCCATATCACCTTCGTCATCATCATTGGCACCCAAGGCGACCACCATCAGCTTGGCGTAGTCAGCCACGGTCGAAGAAACCTGGCTCTCCAAACTGGCCATGATCGAATTACCGCCCACGGAATGATTGATCAGCAGGTAGGGCTCAGCTGCTTCACAGGACACGATCTGTGCCCAATAGGGCACGGAATATGGCGCTGAGATGCTGTCGCCGATCACGCCGAAATTACCTGCATGCGATATATTCTGGACATCACCTGCGGTGGCTACCTTATTCAAGAGCAACACATCACAGATGTGCCCACTATGGGCCCAATAGGCACCATACGATCCGATCGACCTGACGGCAGGCACACCTGCAAAGGCACCAAGAAAAGTAGCATCGGTATACTGCAGGCTGCCATTCAAATACAACTTACAGGAACCACCGGCCTTGGACCAGGTGTGCACGAAGTTGGTCCAGACTTCTTCACTGTCATAGACCAACCCACCACCATCCCAGGTGCCCCCATTGATGTTGAGCATGCGCAGGGTATGATCGGCGGAGTTGACGTTCATGGTGATCTTGTTATTGGCATCCACTGACAGGTAGAACTGGGCATGATTGTTAGCATCGGCAAAGAACCCGGCAGCGAAGCGTACCCACAAAGACAGCGTACCTTCATCTCCACTGAACTTACTGGAGATATCGGGCAGAGATACTTCTGAGTTATTGCCATTGAAGAGCGGGGCCAGGTCGCCGTGATGGTCGGCGAGATTGGCCAGGGATACATTTCCATACGTTCCATTAAAGCCATTCGGTCCATGATCATAGGCCGTGGCGCCGGCGGTCTCATGCAAGGGCCAATAGCCAACGATATTCGAGCGGAACATACCCACGATCTTCTCTGTGTAAGGTATGCCCCTGGAACGCATGCTCATCGTCATTGTTCGAGCCAGCGGATGGTTGCCACCAGGCAACCAGTGAGCGCATTGGCGCCGGCCACGGCTATGGTGAGCTGCCCATGCACGGGGATCAGGTCATACAGGCCAGTATCCACGGCAGCTCCATCACAGGTCTGCTTGCGGGGCGCCAGCCAAATATCCGTTGCATTGTTGGACTTGACCAAAAGATTACCAAACACACTATCACTGATGGTCACATCGGTGGTGGCTGGCGCACTGGCATGATAATTGAGAAACACATCCAGCAACAAGCCATTGATCGGAATGGTGGTACCACTGCCGGTGGCTGCGCCATCTCCGCCGGTGGTGGTAATGGTGACTGTCTCTTGCGAAATTTGGTTCATAACACCTTCCTTCTGTGGGGAGGGTTAGGACCCCTCCCCACATCGAGAGAAATGGGATCACCTCCTTATCGGTCAGGGATGATCGTAAATTTTCCGTTCACTCGCTTGACTACACTGCCCTTCCGGTCACCTTCGAAGTGAACATGCCAGGAAAAGGCCTGCGAGCTGATAACGAAGTAAGGTCGATTAACGCCTAGCTCAGCCAGGATCAGCGCTAATTTTTCAGCTGAGCCTGGTGATGGCACAACTGACTTTGGGGCAACCATGGCTGTCTTGGTCATCTCTATCCTTTCATGAAACCGAGCACCAGGGTAAAGTCCTGGGCTGCTGTGCCACCGGCACCATCGTAATCCAGGGCAACGGCGATGATGGTGCCAGCTGCGATGTGGGGAAACACATCCCCCTCAAACTCGGTATCGGCATCGACCAGGGCGGGTGTACCACTGTCACCGACATCCAGGTCCTTGACATAAGCTTCGGCTGAGCTGGAGCTACCAACATCGAGGATGCCATTACTGGCATTGGAAGCCACGGCACTGACAAACACCAGGCTGCAATCGAAAGGCAAGCTGAATTTGATGGCCTGATTGGCAGCCAGGGTGCCTGGGGTGTGGTGGGTAAGCGTAAAGAAATCACCTAACATAGTATTCTCCTTTTCCTTCCTCCAGAGTGGGGAGGACACCCTGGAGGAAGTGTGAAATGGTCCTAATCGCTGATTAGGCCGATTAGGTAAGCTTAAGCACCGGCAACAACACGGTTACCAATGCCCCTGTAAGTTGCAACACCGTAGGCCCAACGATCACGGATCTTGATGGGCAGGGTGTCATTGGTGAACAGCAATCCACTGGATGGATCGGTCACCGAATACAGCTGGGGAGCCGGGTGGCTATTGCCACCAGGGTTGTCACCGTAGGCCATGCAGATCACGGGGAAGATGCGTGGGTCAACGATGTAGCCCCAATTGGTGGTATCGGTCCAATCGGGCACGGCGACCACCACGGGCCGTGGATCACCAGGGCGATCCTGGGCATACGGGTTCACATCATTGTTGGGTGTGGCGGGGTATCCGCCAGGGCCGGCACCCATGCCGAACATGATCAAGGCACTGTCATACAGGTCCACGGGTACGAGCAGGAACTTGGGCCACAGGACCTGGCGCTTGGCGGAGCCGAGTTCGGCCTGTTTGGCACATTCGATCCGTGCAGCTGCCCAGGCCGAAATAGCCAGGGCCGTGGTGGCATAGTTACCATGGGAATTATCACTCTTGAATAACTCCTTGCTGTCCTGGGCCAGGGTTGGACCTTGACCAGAGGCGGTGGTAAAGATGCTGGCAATTGCAGCTGAGCGAGTGCGGATGGCGCTGATCGTCAATGCTTTCGGAATGGCCTGCAACCGGTCAATTTCTGAGTTACGCAGCATCTTATCCGTGATGCCAACATACCCTCCGTACTTGGTGAAGGCGGAGGTCTCTTTCGTGTCGATCACGCTGAGCTCAGTGTAGGCAGCTCCTTCGGCGACAACCGGCAGGTTGGTCACACCACCGAACTGCAGCCACTGCATATCCTGCAGGGATCCATCCGTGGCCTGCACGGCCACGATGGGCTCATACCAACGATAGGCGGTCAGGTTGGTGTAGAGCTCCAGCACGACCTTGTTCATGGCGTTGACGGCCAGGTCTGCCAACGTGGTGGTGTTGGCATTGGCGAAGGCAACATGCGAGGGATCGAAAGCACCTCGCATCTCAACGTCACCGGTCACTGCACGGTAAAGTGCATCCGATCTGCGCAGCTCGGGCGGGGGCAGCTTGGCGCCTTGGGCGCCAAACAACCAATCGAAATAACCCTGGAACTGCTCCAACCCCGTGGGGCCAACACTGAGCTGCTGCCCCCGCGGTGGGTTGGCTCCGATCTGGATCACACCATCTTCCAGCTTACGGGTAAGCGTGGCAACCTGGCTCTCCAGCTCGGAAATCTTGAATAATAAGTTATCTTCCATATCTTTGTCATCTCCTTCTTTCATTAATCTGGTAAATTCTTCATCGGTGAATAAGGCCTTTATATCTTCATCGGTGATCTGAAATAATCCATCTGGATTGAGAGCGGGCTCGTCAACGATGTCGGCTGCGTATAACGAAGTGATACGTGCCACGGGATATTTGTCGGTGGCACTGGCGGGTCTCCCGCCGGTAGCCGGCACCTCATTCCCATCTGCTGTGGGCCATACCCGCTCCAGGTCAACGACCACGCTGACACCGAAAGCACCAGGATCTTCCCTGGCCAGCTCCAGCACATACTGACCAAGATCACCTGCGGGTGACTTGTGAGCTGCTCTGCTGATAAACAGGTCCGCTACTAATTTGTGGTTATCCACTCTAAAGTTGCGGAAACGACCGAGGTACTTACCCAATCCGTCATTGAATGGATCGGGATGGGTGAACCTGGACTTGATGCCATTGGCCTTGCCCTCGGCGATCTGCTGCAGCTGGAACAGGCTGTGATCATCGAACAAGAGCCGATGGCCGAGTGCTTCTCCGGTGGTGGCTACGCTTACGCCGAGGATGGCATCGTCGCCAATGGCCCCACTGAACGGGATGGGTTGAATACGTAGCCTTTCTGGCATTTACTCTACCTCCTTTTCTTCTGGCACCTGCCGAGTGATCTTGGTGTACTTGATGGTCGCCTTGGTGGTAGGTGGGAAACGGTCAGTAACGAATGAGTAAATACCGCTGGCACCTAAACCGACTGCAATTCCAAAAAAGGCTACATCGATGTACGGCTGCGCCGGCACGTAAAGCTCCCGGGCTTTGTAAATCAGGCCGAAAGCAATACCTACCAACATGGCAATAAGCATGAGCTTATTTCCGGAGATCCCAAATTTCTTGATGAACTCCACGACACCCAACACGATCAACGCCAGGGTCACCGGATTGACAATAAAATTACCTATATCCATACGCACTCTCCTTCATTGGTCTTTTCTGACTTGATAAAATATGGTCAAGGCGAAGATCAACAACGCCAGGCCGGCACACACATAAAAAACCGCTGCAGCAAGATCGGGCAATTCTTGTACAAGATCACACATTGGGTCCTCCTGGCTGATTACCAGGCATAAACATGGGTTCGATAGGATCACTCTTGGCTTCGGAGATGATCTTGTCCAGCACATCATCTTCCTGGGGCTCGCCAGCAAACTTGAGCATCAGGTCCATGGCGATCTTGTGAAGTGTAGGCGACTTACCCAGCAGGGTATTCTGCAAGGTGGCGAAGCCCATCGAGAGGGCACTGGCTGCATCAGCCAGCAAACTGTTATCCCGTAAACTCACATCGGGAAGATCTGGCTTGAACAGCTGCTCATAATCGGTCTGGACCAGGGCCGGCTGAGCTGCAATCTCTACCGCCCGCAGGTAAGCCTGGTACAAAATATCCTCCAACATCCAGACAAAATATTGTTGTCTTTTCTGCAGGAAGCGTTCTGGAGGGCCTTGCATGGCTTCGGCAGTGGCCAGGTTCACATCTCCGCCTTCACCGCGCCAGTGGGGTGGCAGGCCTGCGCCGGCATCGATCATGGTGCGCACGGCCTTCATGTCATGGCCGGCGTCAGCACCACGCAGGCTGGGGGTGATGGTTTCCCATGTTTCACTTTCATCCTTTACCACGATCGATCCGCTCTCGGGTGGGGATCCGTACTGTGTGCTTTTACTTTCCACTTTATTACTCGGGACCGTGACAAGATACAAAAATGCTCGGGCTGCCCAATGCAATCTGACCCGATCTTCGAGCATCCTCGAATAACGTAACAACCAGGGGATGATCGTGGTCAGATCACTCTCACCCATCAAGGCCCCGATCGGCCGGTTGACGGCATAATGCAGCATGATGGCGTCAGCCATGGGTGCATCGGGATGATCGGGGGAGAGCCATTTCCTGGGATCATACTCACCGGCCGGCGGGGTTTCCCAATAGACCAACTCAGTTTCCCAATCATTCTGAGCGGTCTCAATCTTCTGGATCTGGTCTTTGGTGACGAAGCGAATATAACTCATGCCGTCTATGCTGTTTCTAAACAACAGCACAAATAGATCACCGGACCGGCTGAGCTCCTCCATCATGGGCACCAGGCGTAGGGCCATCCTATTCTTACGATGGTTCCAAAACTCCTTGATGAACTGATCCAGGGCAGCATCCTCGGAGCTGAGCTCGATGCCGGTGCCCACCACGAAGTTGACCGTGGTGTTGATGATGCGCCAGGCCATGGGGTTCTTGCGCCAGGCAGTCAGGCTGTCAGTGTAAAGCTCCTGGATCTCGGTCCAGGTACGATCATGTTTACGCCCACTGATGGTCTGCCAGTGATCATCGCTGGCCAGGTTCGGGCTGAGTGATACACTCGTGGTGTAACCTGGGCCATCAAAGCTTTCAGCTGTAAACAACCTGGTAAAGATATCTCTAACGTTCATTGAGCACCTCCATATATCGGTATCCATTCCGCTCGATGGCGGTCCAACCCCGGCGGTGCTTCACCCAGCAATCCGGTCCACCCAGCTCAACGCACTCCACGATCTCACCGCGGTTCAAGTGACCGATCTCAGCTGCCTTCATATCGGGTCGAGCTCGAATATGCAGGGCGTTGAACTGGGAGCGCAGGCGCAGCCTGGGCTGGGGTGGATCGAGCGGGCGGTAATTTCCAAACCACTGACGCATAGCTTTCAGGTTGCCATTGAACCAGTTACCATCGGCAGTCTCACTGCAGCCTGGGAACCAGAACCGATCGGTAAACTGCCAGATCTTGAAGTTGTTAAATCCGATCGGGATGGATGGAGAGCGGGCCGTGGTGTAATGGGCTACGATCAAGTCTGTAGTGAAGGCCCAATCGGGAGCTGGGCTGGTAACATGTTCATTCCAAAAGCCGGCACTGGTGTAGATGGCTACGTTGGGTCCATGCAGCCTGGCATGAAGATAGAGAATAAACGCTCGAATATCTTTCATGTACTCGCTCTTGGATTTCTTGGGGGCTTCCTCCAGATCGAGGATCAGCACAGGATAGTCACCTCCACTGGCCTGGTAGAAAACTTCGGCTTGCTCTTCTGGATCGGCGGAGGGCTTGTAATAGTGATAACAACTGTGTGGGATGCCTGCTTCCTGGCAGCCCTGCTTGTTGGACTTGAATAGGTCATCGACAAAATTCAACCCTTCGGTGCACTTGTAATATGCGAAGGGGATGTATTGGGAGGCTATGGACCAATCGATCATGCCTTCCCAATGGGATACGTCAACGCCAAAAGTGTATTGGTTCATGTGAATTTCAGCTCCTCCAAGATGTCACGCACCTGGATCACCTGGCTATCCCCCGTGCCCCAGGTTTCATCATCCAGCAGGCTGATCAACGCAGCTGAGATTACCAGGTCATCGTGCATGAGCTCCCCATCACTCACATCACGGGTGCCATCGGGTACACCCCACTTCATGAGCTTGCCAGGTCCATCCTTGATCTGATACTGACAATACTCCAGCTGCTTATTCATGGCACTGTCGAATGGATAATATTCTTTATACCGGCCGGTCTCTACGGTGGCCAGGAAGGTCCAACCTAGATCGGATTTGCTGGTCTGGCTGAACTCGAAGGGTAGCACTTTTGTGCCAATCTTGTCAGCCAGGAAGCCGGCCAGGCCTGCTCCTACACCGGTGGCGTCAATGATCACCTTGACCGGTGACCACAACGTATTGAGACCTACGATCGTTGAATACAACATGCTATGCTTGACGCCGATCCAGGTTAAGCGGTTGACCGCCTTGTAGATCGGCTTGCTGGCCAGGTCACTATCTTTGGGCAGCTCCAGCTCGAAGATGGTCAGGACCGTGCTATCTCGTCTTGGGTTGCTAAGCTGTGTGCTATCGTCAACCACGGTTTCATCCTGTCCTGCCACGTCAATGGTAAAAGCATAGATGTGTCCAGGTATGGGAGCGTTTTGTCTGCTGTGCGATCCAACCATGAGGGCACGGCGGGCCAGGGGAAACATACCGCCTTCACTGTCAATCTCCTCGGAAAAGTATTGGGTCCTCACCAACGGGTTATTTCTACCCAGCTTGATCACCTGGTCATCGACAAACTTTTTATAAGCCGGTACCTCGGCGCCCACATCATCGGCGGTGAGCACCCATGTACGGCGTATGCCGTCCGCCTGCTCCAGCAGGCGAGCTGCCCTGAGCTCACGGGCGAGCAAGGTGCGGGAGGTCCAGGCTGTGCCCCAAAACACACGGGTGGCATTGGTGGAGGCTGCCATGGGTGCGATCTCCTTATCCCACTTGCTGATCTCTACGTCCTGGGCTTCGTCACATTCCAGTAGTAGGCTGGCGGTGGCGCCCACGATCGAGCTGGTGGGAGATCCGCTGAGAAAATGGATCATAGCTGTGCCCACCTGGTAGATATAACCGGATCGCTTTTTCCAGCGGTCGCGGCAGATCAGGTTACGCTTGATGACCCGTTCCAGGCGGCGCATGGCGTTTAATGATTGGGGTTTCCAGGTGGGAGATACCTTCACGATTTCAGCCTGTTCCACGCTGCACAGGCTTAACAGGTAGGCTTCGATGTGGGCTTGCAGCTCGTTCTTGCCCGATTGGCGTGGGAACATGACCACGAACGTAAGCCCCTTGCCCTGGATGGCCGATTCAGTGATTGTCCTGGCTACCTGTTGTTGGTAGCTGCGCAGCCTGAGGCCTCCGGCTTCAATGCAAAAGCGGTTCACGTCGCGCAAGATTTCCTTGCATGTTTCAACCAGGCCTTCGCCATCGGGGTTCATGGCACCAGCAGGATACGCACCAGCTCGATCAGCGAGAGCAACCCGCCGCCAGCGGCCAGGCTCACCAGCAGCTTAAATTGGGTGGCGCTCTCAGTCAGCTCACGCAGGCGTTTCTCGTAGTCGGCAGCCTGGGTTTCTAGGCTTTGTAAGCGCAACAGGTAGACCTGTGCGATGTGCTCCTGCTCGGCGCGTGTCGCGGCTAGGTCTGCCTTGATCAAATCCAGGGTGTGCCCCAGCTGTTCAGAGATAAGTCGGGAGTTTGCATCATTCAATTCGTTTGTCATTTCAATTGGGCTGCTTTAAACTAACAAGGAAGAAATGAATTGATTGTTATATTGCCTGAGTTGCCTGGCTAAGGTTGATCGATTAACAGATCCGGTTGTTTGCTGACAGCTGAAACCTGATCACTGATAGCTGTATTAATCCCGATCCAATCCCCATTCGCGACGCAGCTCGCGGATGGCCGTGTCCACCGCCTGGGCAAAGTAATTTTGCGTAGGGCAGTTGCGCCGCTCACGGCAGGTGAGGCAGCGCTGGGTGGACCGGCGTAAGCGCCTGACCGCCCGGTGCAGGTCGTGAGCTTTGTCCAGCACGCTTCGGGCTTCGCTCAGGATCGGGCAGGTTGGGTTGGGCAGGCCGGGGGTGATAGGTCGGGATCCCACCTGGAGTGGCTTGGGTTGATTGTTTTTCATCGTTTACTCCTTAGTTCAGCGTTCACTTGTTGGATGGCAAGCGAGATCTCATCTGCCAGTCCACCATTCTGTTCAGTCAGGTTTTTCTGAGTCCGCAGCAGGCTTGCCAATCTGCCGGCAGCCGCTCCCAGGGCATCCAACACCCGCGTGGCCTCCCGCAGGTCGTCTATGCCATCGGATAGCTCCATCGTGCGGCGTATCATCACCCTTAGCAAGGTGATCTCGGGTTCCAGGTTGGCTGGGGTATCACTCGCCAGGTCTGAAGTCTCTGCGTTGTGGAACAGGCGTGAATAAAAGCCGTTTTTTAGTGCGTTCAGGTTACCTTTCGGGGCACCGCGGGGGTTGGTCATATCCTTCTATCCTTAATATCCTTTTGTAGGGGAAGGTCGGTCTCGGGTAATCGAATATTTCTCCATGTAGGGGTGGGTCTTCGACGAGGATTCCGAGGGGGTTAATGCCATGGAGTTGTACTTATCAACGATTCGATCGCACGCTGGCGACCCACCCCTACGATTACGCCCGTCGGATGAACCCCTGGCACGGGAGGTCGAGGATGTTACAGTGCCTTGGTTCCCTGGCAGGGGAGGCGCCGGATCGGACCAGGCAGCATGCGGGGCTGCCCTTTGGCGTTAAAAGAATTGGCACGGGTGAGCGGAGGTCTTACTCCGCATTGCCCGTGCCAGGGGTTCTGTGGACATTATAGCACATATGTTCTATTCTACAAGAGGGTTATGGATCTTTTAAGATTTCTCATCTTGCCTGGATTTGCAGAAAAAACACCCGAATTTATCTAATTCGCTTATAAGTTACCATATTTCCGAGCATAGGTTTCTTGAAGCTGCATTGCCTGCCAGTGTGGATACCACGAACATTTCATGCATAACTACGCCTGTGAAATAAGATAATAATAGTCGGAAAATGGTGTTACAATCATAGGAGATATTCTTATGATTATTGGCACCGCTGATGTAGCGGGAGGGTTTTTTGTTCAAGGGAGGAAAATAATATGGGTATCATTCTGAACATCATTGCTGCTGTTCTCATCCTCGTGGGTGGTGTGTGGATCTTGCAGGGAGTCAATATCCTGCCTGGCAGCATCATGACCGGGCAGAGTCAATGGGCCCTGTATGGAGGGATTGCCGCCCTGGCAGGTTTGGTCTTGCT
The DNA here is from genome assembly GCA_003105035.1 of Anaerolineales bacterium. Lineage (NCBI taxonomy): Bacteria > Bacillati > Chloroflexota > Anaerolineae > Anaerolineales > Anaerolineales bacterium. The sequence goes on from PQAL01000042.1 coordinate 17,526, forward strand.
GGTGCTGGCGAACCGAAAAAAGTCACCCTCGCCATAACGAGGTATGGTTGGGGCATAATTGCGAGGATAGTAACCTGGTCACCTGCACGTTTTTTATGCAATCCATCGTAGGGGCAGGTCGTTAGTGCGTACTGAGGTGTGACCATAGAGAGCCTCTGTCTCTGGCGGGATTGGATTTCCCGTCGAAGACCTGCCCCTAGATTGCCCTCATACCTTATATTCCTTGTCCTCCATCCAGTGCCGGGGATTGTCGATAATATACGCACGTAAAGCATCCAATTCGCGCTGGTTTCGAACAATCCGCTCGTAATAATTCCTTTGCCACACTGCACAGCCTGTGGTTCCCCGGATATTGTTGATCCTGCGTGCAGAATCTGATTTTAACGAGCGGATTAATTCCGATAAGGCATAGCGTTTCCCTTTGTAGGGGCGGGAAACCTGCCCGTTGTAGGGGCGGGTCTTCAACAGGTTATCTGTTACCGATTGATCCACCAGATCAAACTTATCAGCTGCTTGATGACTAGCCGATGACCCGCCCCTACCGATTGCTTCGTTGATAACAATTATTCCGTGAAAATGGTTTGGCATGATTACTGAAAAGTCCAAAGTGATATTCAGAAATCGATGTGGCAGCTGCCCCCAAACTTTCTGAGCGATTTCCCCGCACAAGCTGAGCTTCATCATATCACCCACGACTTCCCCGAACAGATTCAATCGGTCCATCGTCACTAACGTAACAAAATAAGCCCCTGGCGATGAATAATCGTATCCCTTTAGCCGGATCGACCGCCGCAGATGGAAACGTTGATCGTATCTCATATCGCAATTTTACCCCTTCCACCAGCGCATCCTTTTGTTGGAGTGGGTCGCCAGTGGTAAATTCAGGCAGTGATAAGAATGACTCAATGGCTTTCTGGATATCAGATCACCCGTCGAAGACCCGCCCCTGCTTCGCCTTTACCCACGATGCGCACTAAATCGGATAATTATTATCCGGAATGATGATATAATTCCTTTCTATAGGGGCAAAGCATCCTTGCATGGGGGTGTTCCCTATGAGGATGGCCCCACGAAAGGAGATTCTCATATGAAGCTCAGGACCTTTTTGATAATCAATGCTGTCGTAGCAGTGATTGTTGGTATCATTCTGGTCCTCATTCCACGGACGGTCGTTCGTTGGTTCGGCCTGCCCGCCGAAACCGGCATGGATATCGACAACCAGTTCTACGGATCTGAGCTGATACTGATGGGCCTGGTCTGTTGGTTTGCCCGTAACATCATGGAAGCCAAATATCAGCGGGGAATCACTGCAGCTTTCACCATCGCCAACCTGATCAGTTTCGTCCTGGCAGTTATCGCTCAGGTCAATCGCACCTTCAACGCACTGGGCTGGATCGCGGTGATAGCCTACCTTGTTCTTACGCTGGTGTATGGATATTACTATTTCACCATACCCGCCCAGGTGTCGGAGCTACAGCCGATGGAACAACATTCTGAAACAGTCCATTAGGCAAATGGCATTAAAAACCTCACAGGCCTCCTGGCCTGTGAGGTTTTTTTTAACTTGACAACCCTTATCTTCCAGCATATAATTTCCAATAATAAACCGACCGTCGGTTTATTAAAGAGCGTGAATGGCCCGTATTGTCAATCCCGAAGAACATGAAATGCGCCGTGCCGAGATCCTTGGTGCGGCCGAGCGTTTGATCTATACCAGAGGCTATGAGCAGGTGTCTATCCAGGATATCCTGCGAGAGCTGAAGATCTCCAAGGGGGCTTTTTATCATTATTTCGATTCCAAGCAGGCCTTGCTTGAAGCCATTATCGAACGCATGGCCAGCCAGGTGCTCCAGCTGCTGCAACCCATCCTCCAGGACGAGCACCTTTCAGCTCCAGAAAAGCTGCGTTGTGTGTTTGATGCCGCCTCGCGTTGGAAGACCGACCGCAAGGAGGTGCTGTTATCCATGATCAGCGTCTGGTATGCTGACGAGAACGCCATCCTGCGTCACAAAGCCCAGGCAGCTTTGCTGCCCCCGATTGCAGACATCATAACAAGCATTATTCGCCAGGGGGTTGGTGAAGGTCAATTCCACACAGCTTTCCCCGACCAGGCCAGTACCATCCTTTTTGCATTGCTGCAGAGCTTTGGTGATAGCCTCGTCAAGATGCTCGTACAGCCGGAGCCTGCACCCGAGAGCTTGCCTCGCCTGGAAGCCCTGTCTGCCTCCCATCAAGATGCTGTGGAAAGCATCCTTGGTGCCAGGCCGGGTTCGTTACCCCTGTTTGATACGTCGATATTGAGAGAGTGGTTTCCCCTTTCTTCAGATAACATAAATCACTAAAGGAGCTGCACTATGAGCGTCATCGAAGTAAACAAGCTGACCAAGTACTACGGAAAATCCCGCGGGATTGTGGATGTATCCTTCAACGTGGACCAGGGAGAGATCTTCGGCTTCATTGGGCCCAATGGGGCCGGGAAGTCCACTACCATTCGCCTGCTGCTTTCACTGATCCATCCCACCAGTGGCAGTGGCAAGGTGTTCGGTCTGGATGTTACTACCCATGGCCCTGAGATTCGCCGCGATATCGGCTACCTGCCTTCCGAGGTCTATTATTATGAGGGGATGAAGGTCAAAGACCTGTTGAAATACTCAGCCAGTTTTTATGCCTGTGACTGCACCCAACGCATGAATGAGCTGGCTGACTTGATGGAGCTCGAGATGAATCGCCGCATCAACGATCTTTCCTACGGCAATAAGAAGAAAGTTGGGATTGTGCAGGGTTTGCTGCACAGCCCTAAACTGCTCTTCCTGGACGAGCCCACCGCCGGCCTCGACCCACTCATGCAGCGCAAGTTCTTCGATCTGATCCGCGAGGAAAACAAGCGTGGGGTGACGGTGTTCTTCTCCTCGCACATCCTGGGCGAAGTGCAGCGCCTGTGCAACCGGGTGGGCATCATCCGCGAAGGCAAGATCGCCGAAATCTCCGATATCCGTACCTTGCAGCAGAACAACTACAAGAAGGTGCGCGTGGAAGCGGCTGGTCTGGACGCTGCCGCTTTTGATCTCCCCGGCGTGACCAACCTGCAGACTGAAGATAGTGCGGTGTATTTCTTCTTCAAGGGCGATATCAACCTCGTGATGCAGAAGGTCAGTTCGATCCAGGTCAGCGATGTGATCATCGAGGAACCGACCCTGGAAGAGATCTTCATGCACTACTATGAATAGGTGGTGATCATGAGCGCAACGATCTACAAACATGAGTTTCTCGCCCGGCTGAAATCGGTGCTTATCTGGTCGGTAGCGATGGTGCTGCTCCTGCTCGTATTTTTCTCGATCTTCCCGTCTTTTTCCAGCCAGGCGGCTTTGTTGAATGAAATGCTAGCCAAGTTCCCACCCCAGCTGCTGGAAGCGTTCGGGATGACCCACATCGATCTGGCTAGTATCCTGGGCTATTTCGCTTTCCTGTTCACTTTCGTCCAGCTCTGTCTGGCTATCCAGGCAGCCAATTATGGGGTTGGCCTGGTCTCGGTGGAAGAGACAGAATTGACTGCCGACTTCCTGATGACGAAACCCGTCAGCCGGTTGCAGGTGATGAACAGCAAGCTGTTGGCCGCCCTCTCCAGCCTGCTCTTCACCGACGTGATCGTCTGGGCGAGTACCTTTATCAGCATTTATGCATTTAATGTTGGCAACAGCTTCGATGCAGGCAGGTTGGTGCTGATCCTGGTCAGCCTGCTAATCTTGCAGCTATTTTTCTTGAGCGTAGGGCTGGTGATCTCACTGCTGGTCAGGCGTGTACGCAGTGTAACGCCTTACGGGCTTGGGCTGGCTTTCGCTGCCTATATCATCAATGGTTTCAGTGGGATTTTTGGCGATGTTAAGCTCGAGTACATTACGCCTTTCAAACACCTGGATCCGTCTTATATCGTCCAGAACGGGGCCTTCAATACCCCCCTGGTATTGCTCAACCTGGCGGTCAGCCTGATTGCCCTGGCGATTAGTTACTGGCTGTACCTTCGCCGGGATATCCACGCAGTGTCTTGAGCGATTGCCTGAAGGAGTTTATGTATGAACATCTTTTTTCGTGAGCTCAAAGCGAATGTTAAGTCGTTGATCATCTGGTCGATAGTCATTGGCATGTTCACCATCGTAGGCTCGGCCAAGTTCTCAGCCTATGCCAACAACCCCGAAATGCTGAAAGTGTTGGATGCGATGCCAAAGGCGATAATCGATGCCATGAGTCTGCAGGCTTTCAACCTGACTACCGTGACCGGGTTTTACGGGATTATGTTTGTCTATTTCGGATTGATGGGTGCGATGGCTGCCGGCCTGTGGGGTACCGATATGATCTCCAAGGAGGAGCGCGATAAGACGGTTGAGTTTTCACTGGTGCTACCGGTCTCGCGCAGCCGCGTGATCACCGCCAAGGCGATGGCGGCTTTGATCAACTGCATCGTGCTTGTGCTGGTCACCTGGGCGATCTCAATCCTGGCCGCCCGTAGCTACGCTCCCGACATGAGCTTCTATAGCTTCTTACGTCTCGAGATGATGGCAATGTTCCTGATTGAGCTGATCTTCCTGGCGATCGGTATCATGCTGGGGGCCGTGATGAAGCAGTACCGTCTCTCGGGGACGATCGCGGTGGCGCTTATCCTGGTGACCTATTTCTTCTCGATTATTACCGTAATGCAAGAGAAACTGGATTTTCTCAAATATCTAACCCCGTTCAAGTATTTCGATCCAGCAGTATTCTTGAACAGCCATACGCTGGATGGTACCTACCTGGCGATTTCAGCCGGCATCATCGTGGTGTGCCTGGTGGCTGCCTACCTGGTCTACAACCGCCGGGATTTGTATATATAGCCTGTTTCCCTTTTAATTGGGCACGATCACCTGCTTCGACAGGCGTGATCGTGCCCTTTTTTTGTCATCGCGGCCAACCCCGCTGGTTATCGGGATAGGAAGGAGGTCATTTTTTTGACCGACTGATGAAGCAATCTTCCTCTTGCCATTCTGTGCTGGAAGATACATGAATATATGTTACTCACGATCGTCACTTGAAGATCCTGGCATAGCCCACCGGGCAGGTGCTTCGGCGAAAACCGCGTTGCAATGTCTCTATATTATCATTGCGTAAACCCTGCATATCTCAGCGTCCCCAAAATCGACTCCCAGTCGTAAACATTCAGCCTGGCTGCATGATAAGAGGCTTACTCACCGATCTTACACAGGTTTTTTGCATATAAGGGTATAATATTTTTCTTGAAATCGTGCATGTTCGGAGGGAGGGATACTCCATGCTAACGCTATACGAAGAACTTCTGCTGATTACTATCCATGAAGATAAAGGCATTTTCATCCGCGACGCCGTCGAACCGCTTAAACCCGGCCTGATAGGGGCCCTGCTGGCTGAACTGGCCTTTGCGAATAAGATCACCATCACCAGCAACCACCGCTTAAAGCTTGCGGATAGCTCACCAACCACCGATCCGCTATTGGATAGCATGATCGAGAAGCTGAAGGAATCTGAGAAGGACCGGAAATTTGGCTACTGGATCACCAGCTTGAACCCCAAGCCTGAGAAATTGCAAAAGCAAATTACTGCCAGCCTGGTCCAGAAGGAAATTCTCACCCAGGAAGATGACCGCCTGGGATGGGTCGTTCCTTCCCATTTTCACCCGGAAGTCAAAGCCACCACCAAGTACTCGGTCATCAAGCTGCTGCGTGGCATCGTCCTGGCTCAGGAAGAAGCCCACCCTAGAGAGATCGCCTTTCTCAGCCTGCTCAGCGCATGTGATCTGTTGGGTCTGGTGTTTTTACGTGATGAACGCAAGGCTGCCAGCCAGAAAATAAATGAGTTGGTGGTGTTCCATGCCATGCAAAACCCCACCCTTGACATCATTCAGGAGATTGACGCAGCCATTGCCTCCGTGGTGGAAGAGGATTAGCTGTCCATTCGGTAATCTACCCGGCCTGGCAGGTGAATAACACCTGGCAGGCCTTTTGTTATCCGGATGGTATAATATGAAATCGGACAAGAATCGTCCTGTTATGGTTGCCGGGTTTGCCCAGGGGAGAAAAAATGATTAACCATACTCAACGCTATATCACCAAGAATGAACGTGAAATCACAGTTATCTCAGTGGAGGAAAAATGATACCTTTCTTTACCGCCCTTTCAGATCGTTTTCATGAGCTGCACAGCGAGGTGCTGCGCGACCTGGAGGTGCTTCCCGACCTGGCCCTGGATTGGAAGCCTGGCAGTGAGATGAACTCTATCGCCGTCATCATTATGCACCTGACTGGTGCAGAACGATTTTTAATCGGCGATGTGATCATGGGGGAGCCTTCCAATCGCAACCGCGATGATGAGTTCAAGGCAGCCGGGCTGGCTCGTAAGCAGCTGGTGGATCGCTTGAATCAAACCGAAATCTACCTCAATACCGCTTTCGAAAGATTGAGCCTGGATGACTTACAAGCCCAGCGATTGCACCCTCGCCATGGTGATCAGGTGTCGGTATCATGGGCCCTGTTGCATGCCCTGGAACATGCTGCCACCCACGTCGGCCACATCCAGCTGACCGTGCAGCTATGGCAGCAACGGACGGTCGGAGAGTCCTAGGCATGTCACTTTTGTCCCAGCTGTCATCCCAGGTGGGCGACCGCAGCGAAGCCTCCAACCTGCGGGTTGTCGGCCTTTGCCTGGAGGACCCCATCTTATTGAAAGAGATTAACCTCGGCCTGGCTGAAGATGACCCAGCCCTGCTGGGCGATTGTGCTGAAGTTATAACCAAGGTTGCAGAGACCGATCCCGCGTTGGTCGTCCCGTACGCGGCTGCCCTATCGGTCTTGCTGCTTCACCCGAACACGCGCGTGCGATGGGAAGCCACACACGCCATTGCCCTCATTGCTGGGCTTGTCCCTGCCATGCTGAGCGCCTTAATGCCCATCCTGGTTCGTATGCTGCGCGAAGACCAGAGCGTCATCGTCCGCGACCACGCCGTGGATGCGCTTGGGAACTACGCTGCTACCGGTGCCCATGCTTCTGAGTGCGTTTACCCTTACCTGCTCGAAGGACTGACCCTGTGGGACGGCAAGCAGGCTGGCCACGCCTTGCATGGCCTGGCAAAGGCCGCTCACTACCTGCCTGCCAGGCAGGCTGAGCTGATTGAGATCGCCAATATCTATTCATATTCTGATCGCCCTGTCATTGCTAAATCTGCTAAAGAGCTTTTCAAAGCCGTCACCTCATAATTTTGCAGCCTCATGAGCCTGAATGACAGATTCCATCCGCCGCACCAACATTTTGTAGGGGCGTAGGAGAGGAATCCTTCCAACCTCCAACAGAAACCTCTCTCCTACGCCCAATATATCAGCCTCTAGTATGTCCTCGTGAAAAAGCACAAGCCTCCTGTCTCTCCACGTGTAGGGGCGGGTCACCTATTTTTATTCGAGGTGTTTGCAATAAAGGCACAATGGCACCTTCGATATTCGACGACCCGTCGAAGACCCGCCCCTACTCGAAAACCCTCTCGCACACTCAGTCACTCATCACCTCTGCCCCCTGGTTTGCGTTGTGAAAAGGGTGTAAGGCTTGCGCCCAATGTGGAATTCTACTACTCAGACTTCCATCCAACTTGCTTGACATCTCCCCGTCAGCGGGTATAGTTTACGTGAACCTGAATGCTCCTGAAAGCGTAATTTTTGTAAACCAATATTCTTTCAGCTGAATCCGTTAATCTGATCATTACAACCCTCAAGGATGATATATGGACAGAAAATTGTTGCCAGCCGCGATCATTTTCGTCTGGGTGCTTCTCACCGGGTGCAGCTCGGTGGCTCGCAATCAAGCAACGCCCGCCATCACCTCTACACCAATTCCTGAGCAACCTTATAGCACCATGAGCTCACAGCCATCGCATGGCCTGGCCGGCGGTGATTCGATCGGTGACGCCTATATCCCCAGCATAGGCAATACCGGCTACGACGTACTGCAATATGACCTGGATATCCAATTTTCAGGTTCGATCGACGCCATCACCGCGACTGTGACCGTGTCCTCGGTTGTCACCCTCGACGATCTGGGGCGGTTCAGCCTGGATTTTACCGGTTACCAGGTGGATAGCGTGCAGGCAGGCAACCAATATGTGCCTTTTTTCCGGGATGCTGGAAAGCTGTATATCGATTTGCCGAAAGCCCTTTCAAAAGGTGAGCAACTGGTCACCCGGGTGGCCTACCACGGACCAGCTATCCCGCAGGATTCGCAATTCATCAACCTCGGCGGCCTGGGCTTCCACGTGATTGAAGGAAACAACCTCACCTATGCCTTTGGGGAGCCTGATGGGGCACATGCCTGGTTCCCCTGCAACGATCACCCCCTGGATAAGGCCGAATACCGTTTCAGCCTGACGGTGCCGAAGGGCTTTACCGCGGTCGCCAATGGCACCTTGCTGCAGACCACCAGCAAAGATGACCGCCAGGTGTTCAACTGGTTGGCAAAAGATCCCATGGTAACCTACCTGGCGACTGTGGTGGTGGGCAAGTATGAGCGCCTGGACAAGCCAGCAGTCGGGGAGGTGAAGATTCGCCATTATGTGCTTGAAGGAGATTTTAATTACTCCGACAAGTTAAATGATACCCGGGATATACTTGAGTATTACTCTGACCTGATTGGCCCGTATCCCTTTAGCGAGTTCGGTTTCATCATCATTCGCACCAGTGATGACGTGGCACAATTCGCTGAGGAGACCCAGACCATCGTAATGGTCGATCGCGGCTATATGCTAAGTGAATCAGCCGTGGGAGTGCTGGCCCACGAGCTGGCCCACCACTGGTTTGGCGATTCAGTCAGCTTGGCCAATTGGAACGAAGTGTGGCTCAAGGAAGGCATGGCGACCTATTTGATGGTGCGCTGGTTGGATCACCAGGGTTACGTTGGCTTACAGGCGCTGATGGCTGATCTGGAAAACGTCCTGGTTACCAATGCAGCTAATCTAAACCAGCCACTCAACCAGCCTTTGCCTTCCACGATGTATGGGCCGAACACCTATGACAAGGGTGCCTGGGTCTATTACATGCTCAGCCAGCAAATGGGCGAGCCGGCCTTCACCACCTTCTTACGCGAGTACTACAAGCGTTTTGCAGATGGAAATGCATCCACGGTCGAAGTACAAGAGCTGGCAGAGGAGGTCAGTGGGTTGGATTTGTCTACTTTCTTCCAGGAGTGGGTTTATGGTTCGGGTAACCCTGATTTGCATGTCAGCTGGGCCACCCTTCCCGAGGGAGTGGCTGTGCAGGTCTGCCAGGCAGGTGGCGGGCAGGTATTCAGCGTGCCGCTGGAGATCAAGTTAGCGGCAGCGGATGGCACTTCCCAACAAGAGGTAATTCCGCTGGACGAAGGTCAGGAGCAGGTCACATACAGCGTACCGTTCACAGTAACCGAGCTGCAGGTCGACCCCGATCAGAAGCTGCTGGCAGGTACCACCGTATCTCAGGTGGATGCATTATCGGCCTGTGCCCCCTGAATACCTAATCGTCTGGTTATCAGAAGAAATCGTAAAAATTCTCATGATGGCAATGACATCTTAATTGTGATGATCAGCACCATAAATCCAACGAATTTTCGTTATGGTGATTGTCAATCAAGCTCATCTTCCTGTGGGGCATTTGACAATGAATTCAATGCCTCGAACCTTCGCTCGTACTCTTTGTTATGGAAGGTTAGTTTTCCATCCGAATTAAGGATCGCCGGGCGTAGCGGTTCGAGCACAAATTTACCGAACACGAACTGGAAGCCGCGTTCCAGGATGATCAAAAAGACGATCGTTAACCACGCTACATTGATCTCGACCGAGAACCACGCGATACCAAAAATAAGAATTGAGAAAACGAGAATGCCCAATAAATAGTTGAGGATCGTTTTATTGCGATACCTTCGTTTACAATCTCCACAGATTGGAAATTCCAATACATACTTCTGTGTGAGCCGATCCTTGCGGACCACCTTTTTTACCCTGTATTTTCCATCGCCAATCGCAGTGTTGCAATAGCAGCACTCAAACGGGACCTTAATTGCGCGCTCATCGAACCATTGAACAGACTGCATCCTTTCACCTCATCGCCTACGCTCACAAGGAGAGAGAATTGGTCTTCGCCCTATACTATAAGTGGTCTGGATGGTTCTAATACATTTCCCTGGCATTGCGGGGAAGGCTACGCACATGCAGCAGGTGGGCACTCACCCGCTCATCATCGCCAAATGGGTAGGTGAGGCCGAAGTGCTCTGCCAGCGGAATGGCAATCCGCCGGAACAGCTCCCCCATGGCGAGCAGCGCATCCCAGGTATGACCATAATCGCCATCTGAATAGGTTTGCAGCAGCAGCTGCCACAGCTCAGGTTCAAGGTACTTCTCGAGGTACTTGCCCATCTTGCCGGGGAACACCTTGTTTCCGGTCTGCATGCCCACATACCAGTACAGCATCTTTATTAGCTGCTCGCGCATATACAGGTCCAGAATGTGTTTGGCGTACACGATTTCCCACCGCCACAACCCCTTGGCCACGTAAGGGTTCACCCACCAGAACTCATTGGTGCAGTCGAAATACTGTTTGGCAGTCGGTGGCCTGGGTATGTAACCCGAATCGCTGGGCGGGGGGTATATCGGCAGGAGGCCGTCTTTGTCCAGCAAGGTTAAAGTCAGGCTATCTTCTTCCAGTTTGTCAAGCTTGCCCACCGGCAGCAGGCTCAAGTCGATGCGGTTCCCATCCATGAACTGCATCAGATAGCAGTATGAATCCTTGTCCTTTGGGTCAGGGGGCGGGTCTGACATTTCATCCGGCAGTTGCAAGACCATCAGCTCACCGAACATCTTGATCCAGCCGGGGTTGGCCAGGAAGCTATCTTTCTCGGTCACCACGTAAATAACGTCATAGTCCTGGAAAAAGTCCTTGGGGGCGTTGGGGTTGACGCGTGAGCCGTTCATAATCACTGCCCGCACACGTTCATCATTGCGGGCAGTGGTAATGATCAGGTCAAGCATTTCTTGTTCGCTACGCATGATATTCCTCAATCCGATGGAATTAATGGCTGGGTGTATGGATTATCTCATAATCCACATGTGAATGTTTATCTACTTTCCACGATACACGCATTCATTCCTGAAAAGACCATACTTCTCATTTTATCGTAAACATCCCCAAGTAGAACAGCAGGAATCCGACCGTATCAACGATGCCATGGGTGAGGATGGGTAGCCATAGATTTTCGCCGGATAGCAGATACAGCACCCCGAGCAGCAGCCCTGCCAGGAAGGTATCGGCGACCCCGGTGACACCCTGGTAGATGTGTGCTGCCCCGAAAGCCAGCGAGCTGACGAGTAAGGCAGCCACAATTCCGGTCCGTTTCGTGCCGAACAAGTCGGTCAGCCGGTTCAAGAAGTATCCCCTGAAGAACATTTCCTCGATGAAAGCCGCTTCCGTCCAGGTGAGCGCCAGCAATAAGATCAGTGCTGGCAGGCTGCCTTGCACAAAGCTGAATTGAGACAGGTCGATGGATTGCCCCGTCAGGCGCTCGAGCAAAGGGCCGATGATAAGGATGTCCAGGAGTTGGTAACTCACGCCGATCAGCACTGCCAGCCCGATCGTAATGCCCCAATTGCTGGGACGCCGCAAGCCCACATCCCGCCACTTCAGATGGCGCAGGCGCAAGGAACCCCAGCCCACCAGGAACAGGGGTACGACGGGCAGGGGGAACAACCCGCGCACAGTACTGTAACCGCACACCGCCAGCAGCAGGATTTCGAGCGCAAGGAGTAAAGTGCGTTTCAAGGTCATTTCAGTTCATACGTCTAACGAAATTTCGGATACCTACTCGTGTATTATATTGCTATACTGGAAGTAATGTATTTTGTCGAGTCATATACTCTCGCCAAGACATTCTACTGTCATTGCGAGGAGCGATCTAGGCGACGAAGCAATCTTTCTATAACCACTCTGTGTTCATACATTCGTAAATGTAGGTTGAACAACTATTTTATTGAAGATCCCGGCATAGCCCACCGGGCGGGGGCTTCGGCAAAAATTGCCTCGCCATGACACTGGACTGTCATTGCGAATGGTTTGGTGCTCTTCCAAACCAGAAGCAATCTTCCCCAAACACTTTTGCGCAACTCGACCCTACATGCAGCTTGAGCTTGCCTGTAAATTGAAGATCCCGGCAAAGCCCACCGGGCAGGTGCTTCGGCAAAACCCGCTTTCCATGGAAAATCACCATGGATTCCGCAATGACCCTTGGATTTTTTCCTCAATAAGTCCACACCGGCTGGGTGCCATCATTATCAGTAAAGCCGTACTCCCGCGCCAGCTTCCCCGAGATCAATGCCTGGCCACTCTTTTGCATCACCTTTTTGTCGCATGCCAGGGCAACCACAGCCTTGCCGATGTAGAACGGGGTCTCCGAATAAGCGAAGAACCGATCATGTTGGACAGCTTCCTTCCAGTTCGCTTCTGTAACTCCGAAGTGATCCAGCATCTCTTCCGAGCGCAGGAAACCTGGCGTCAGGGCGATAACTGCGATCTTGTGTTGGTGTAGTTGCTTCGCCAACGATTGTGCCAAGCGGATGTTGGTGGCCTTTTCCAGGTCATAATAAAAGTTAAATTCGCGTATCTCGTTACCGGTGCCATCCGTCACTTCGACTACCAACCCACCTCCATGTTCGACCATCAGCGGGATGCCATAATAACTGGTGATGATATGGGATAGCGACCCATTCTCCAGCAGCTTGAGGCCCTTCTCGAGTGAGTGCTCCAGGAAGGGTTTAAATTCCAGGTTGGCATCACCCGTCAGGTCATTGACCAGCACATCCAACCGGCCGCTTTGTTCCTGCCTCACTTGCTCAAACAGCCGTTTGACCTGTTCGGGGTCAGAATGGTCAACCCGCACGGATATTCCCACGCCACCTCTCCCTGTTACCATCTCCGAAGTCTCTTCGATGGTTTCCGTACGGTTTTTGTCGGATGGCTGATTTCTGATTGACCGGCCAGTACAGTAAACCGTAGCACCAGCTTCGCCCAGCATGCAGGCGATTCCCCGACCGGCTCCCCGTGTCGCCCCGGCGACCACGGCTACCTTTCCTTTGAGTTTTCCTGTGAATTCCATGTCGAGTAGTATGACCCCTTCCGCATTGGCTATCAAGCCTGAGTAGCAAGTAGCTGCTCACTGTTCGATTTTTGTTGAGCCGGTAAGTGCCCGAGATACTGTTGATTGTGATATTCAGCTATCCGCCGGCTTGGCCTCCAGCTGGTAAGGGAGCGTCACGTTCCGGAAATGCCAGCACTACCACGCCGGCGACAGCCATCCCTAATCCAATGACCGCTGGTAGCAAGAGCCCTTGCCCGTTCGATACAGTCTCCCCGAAAACGGTCGCCCCCAGCAGAGTGCTAGCAATAAGCGTGGTGGCGTTGCTGGCAGCCATGGCTGGGGCCAGGTATCCGGCTTTTAGACCCGATTGTTGCATTGCAAACCCCACCAAAGCCGAGATGATCAACCCATACGTTGTCCAGCTGGTCAGCAGGTAGGCTACTCCGTTTCCAAGCTGATTGACGAACACCTTGGTCACCGCAGCCTGGAAGGCGTAGCATAATCCTGCTGCGGTTGCAAATAAGGCTGCAGACATGGTACCGCGTCGCTTGCGGGCTTGGCTAGCCAACAGAATGATGATGACTGCGATAGATAAACCGGAAACCAGCCACGCTGAAGCATCTGGTTGATCGATGCCGCCTTGTGGCTGACCGATGCCCAGGAAGACAATGATCCCGAGCAATGTAGCTAACGCACCGATGATTGAGCGGCGTCCGACCCTCTGATCTGTCAGGCGCGCACCCAAGGGAAGAGCGAACACCAGGCTGAGAGCGCACAGGCTTTGGACGATTACCAGGCTGCCATCCACCAGTGCGGCTGCTTGCAGAATCCACCCCATCACCTGAAGCATGCCACCTGCCAACCATATCGGTTTGTGCAGGATCTCTCCCAGAAAACGGGGATCACCTTCTACGGCTTTGGTCTGTAGGGTGCCTTTTTGTTGAAGGACTGAGCCAAGGGCAAATGATAGCGCAGATAATAGGGCAAGCAGGTAGGGTGACATTATAACCTCACATCATCTGCACGATAACCACCAGTCAGTTACCGACAAATTAACCGGAAATTGACCTTGATGGGTATTAATCGCTAACATTATCGCAACCCGGTATACAGGCAGGGTTCATTTTCATCTTGCCGAATTATAATCTACGCCCTCTGGTGGCTGTTAATATTTACTGTGTCTCAATCAGGCTTGATTTTCCTTCTGCTTCACAACTGCTTAGCTAAAACCATCACCCGCTGTGCGCGTGGAACGATGCAGGATTGTACGTTAATTGTCGATTGGCAGCGACATAGAAAAATTGCGCACTGCAGCCGCGAATTCAACAGGGCGTGCCGCATAGGTCGCATGTCCTGCGCCGGTGATTTCGACAAGGCGGCAATCACGAATTGAATCAGCCACGATTTTTGCAATTTCTGTGAACCACGCGGTGCTGTTAGATCCATACATCACCAGGCAAGGACGATTAATTTTCCCTAGGTCTGCGGTGGTGAGCTGGTACAGCGGTTGCTGCAAGTCGGCCAGCATTGCCGTCAGGTTTGCGCGATAAATTCGTTTACGGTCATCAGAAGCACGCCCCCAAAAATCCGGATCGATGATGTTGAAAAAAGCGTCTACCGCAGTCTGTGGCTGGTCACTTGCTAATGCCTTTTCAACTGCTGGTTTAACCTGTGACATAAAATCAGCCATTAAGGATGGTGATAATGCAAACACTGGTGGTTCGGATAAAGCTGCACCACGAACTAGCTTGGGGTAGCGGCGAAGCACATCGATCGCGATGCGCGCTCCTCCGCTCGATCCGACGAGGATCACCGGATCAAGATGCAGCTGCTTAATCAATTCGGCTGCATCGTCCGCGTGCAGCTCGACCGACTCGGGGATGCCATTTGTCTTCGCGCTGCGTGTATGTCCCCGTCGATCGTATGCCACACAGCGAAATGCACTGCTAAGCTGCTGCATTTGGTCATTCCATACATCCGCATAACCTGCCATGCCGTGAATAAATAGTATAGAAGGACCTTCGCCTATTTCTTCAAAGTACAGGGTTGTACCATTGATATTGATAGTTGACATTCATGCTCCTTATTTGGTATCAAGCCATTTTGCTTGGTGGGTGGACGCCGTCCGCCCCTACAGCTTTTTTTCCTTCTTGACCAGACCCCCATACCCATAAAGTATAAAGAATATGGCATACCTATGGGTAGCTTACTATTATTCTCCCAGCCTCCTTTTTCTCCCCTCAGAACTAACATCAAAAAGATAGGCTTGGTGATCCTATTTATGCTGTATTACTCAATACGGTGGCGACGCCTATGGTCAGCGATAAAATCTCGAAAGATTTCCACCCTATTTAGAGACATATTTTATCATAAAAGGCATATTTATTGATGCAGACTGGGAGACGGGTCAATCTTTTTGGTTCAACCTCAATAAGGAGTTGACAACTCCCCCATTTTTTTTGTAAAAGGGGGGAGATAGGGTTTCATAAATGTATTATGTGTGGAGTCGGCATTGAGCTTGATATTGAGAAGCACGATGCAATTCGGCAATACCATAAACCACACTGGCCTAACCTGCAATTTCTCCATACGTCAGCAGTGCCTCTATAAATATCTGCATTGATCTGCATGCATCTGCGGTTTGATTATTACGTTCAGTACTCATCTGTGCCAAAAATCAACTTATGGTAGTGACTCGCGTTTGCTTCCGAGCGCTACTCCATCCTTCCTTCGATGGCTGCTTTGACTACATCGCTCGCCAGGAAGACGCCGCGCACCTGGATGTTTTCCACCACTTCGGCTGCCAGTTCTGGGGTGATATCACCCTGGAAGTGAAGCAGGCCTACGACAGCGATCTTCAAGCGTTCGTTCTTCTGCTTGAAGCGCTCAAGGTCAGCTCGATTGTAGGAGAGGACCCCCACGACATATGAATGCCGGGTGACCGATTGCTGGATCTCCAGGCTGTGTTTCTCAAGCTGGCCTCGGATGGCGGTGCGGATGAAATCGGTGCGGTTTGAGTACAAGCCTTCCTGCACCAGCAGGTCGATCTTACCCAGGTCAACCGCCGCCATATTAATGGTAATTTTTTCTGTGTCAGGCATTGCACTTCTCCTTATTTGTGCTGCTCAAGATAGGCAAGCACATGATCGAGCTCCACCTGCCAGAGTGCGTTGGCCATATATGGCTTGAATCCCAGCTCATTGTTAATTTTCAGCATGGCGGCATTGCTATCTGCATTGCCCGTACGAATATACTTCACCTGTGGTCGATCTATCAGCACCTTGTTAAGCATGGCAGCTTTCAGCCAGCGCCCCAGGCCTCTATTCCGGTACTCTGGAAAAACACCGGTCATGTCCTGGTACAGGATCTCCGGGCGGTTGGGGTGCCACCTGGTTTCGGTGTAGCCAGCGAATTTTCCAGTGGATTTCTCCAGGATGTAAAACGTCCAGCGCTGGTTACCGCGTGCAAAGATCATCTGCTCCTGTTGGCGCAGCTGTTCAGGGGTCAGGTGGAATTCTTCAATTTCAAGGTCGCCGAAGGGCTGTTGGTTGGTAAGCTCAACCAGCTGGGAAATGGCTACCAACTGATCTTCTGGATAAGGACCTTCCCACAACCCCAACATGAATTCCGAAAGCAGCATATTCCCTCGTGCGAGCCATTTTGCAAGCAGATCCTGGTCGAGCTCGGCGATCTTTAGCTGATTTATGTGCCCTACCAGGCCTTTTTGAGCTCCCAGGCGTGTCATAAATGCTTCTCCAGCAGGGATGCGATCATAACTCTCCGAAAGCAGCAACCGTCGCTTTTCAGACTGGGCCGCATGGGTGATTAGCTCCAGGATATGCCGCCCCAAGCCCTGGCGCCGGAAGTCTGGACAAACGCTGATGTCAAACTGCGCCAGGTGCCTGTTTTCTTCCATATTCAGCATCTGTACCATCCCCATAGCAATTATTTCGTCGCTTCCCTTCTGCTTCGTTGTCCAGATCTTGACTTCCACATAGGAGGGCAGGTTGTGTAATTCGTTCATGGTCTCATCCAGGGCGATAGGGGGGTCATCGGGCAGGCGCTCACGGCGCATCAGGTTTATATGCCTGTTCAAGGCTGCATATTCTTCCTGGGTAGCTCCTTTGATGTCAAATAATTGGATTGAATAGGTTGTCTGCATGGCTTCTCCTTGCCATCCATGTGGATGTTATTCGGATGGTATATGGATTGTAGACGATATTTATCCTTTTGTCAAGGGAAAAAACATCCATATACCATCCAATTGGATGGTGATTTGTGGGAAAGTCTTGCGGTTGGGTCGATCTGGAATTCGTGTAATCTGTATTGTGGGCATTAGTTCGCCCGAAATCCAATTTCGGTATTAAATCTCCTCCCCAATTTTCGTTCATTGAATATGGGGATGGCAGGCGGGGGTGTCTGGTTTCGCAACACCAATTACCTTGCACGATTTGTCAGTAAAACAAACCCCACGGTCTCAGCCTATGACTTTTATGTTTTACTGCAGTTTTATTTAGATATCCGTGTTTATCTGTGTGCATCTGTGGTAAAAAAATAGTATTGTGTGTCCATTCGCAGATCGTCTTCAAACCGCTTTCCTAAATGCTGGCACTTACTTGCCTCTGGGAAACGACCTGCCTCTGTGCTGCTTTAAAATACGCCAACAGGCTGATGCTCAGCACCGCCGCGAAGAAGCACCAGACTGAAGGAAAACTTGGCATCTGCTCCAGGTACAACCCGGCTGCACAGCTGGCTACCACGCCGACCCCGAACAGCACCAGTCCTTTACGGCTCGATATGAGTAAAGGAACCGTCACTGCGATGAGATAAGCCGGCCCAAGGTTCCAAATCGAAGCCACCTGGTAAGACAGGTTGCAGGTGTAAACCGACACCGCTACAGGGGTCTGGATCATGCCCACCAGGTAATTCACCCCCACTGCCAGGCCGACTGCCTGGCAGAGCAGGATGGCAATGCGCCGCTTTGGGCAAGTTTCCATTCGGTAGGCAGCAAAGGGGATATAGATCGGCCAGAGTACATAGGCAATCAGCACATACAGGGTGATTGCAGCCGTTTCGAGTGACCCCAATCCTGGTTCATCCTGCGACAACCAGATGCAACCCTCAATAAATTGGTGTGTGGCAAATATGGCTGGGATGGCCGCCAATGGCAGGCTGCCGTGTTCCTTTGGCGTCCGTGCAATCGCTACGCTGGTGGCGATCAGTACCCCGCTGGCGATGAAGCTGGCTTCTGCTGAATAGCACATAGCACTCTCCTCTGCTGCTAGGTCAGCCAACTTTTACTATACAGATTTATTTCCGCAGAGTCAAGCACCAACTATCGTAATGTTACCCCGTCTTACATCTCCCCCATGTTTCGCTCTTCGATATATGGGGGAGATTGGGTTCATCTAGCCACCTGGTCACCTGCACGATCGTTGTGCGGCACGATCTTTGTGCGGTATCCACTCTATGCGGCACACTGCCTGCATGACCTATGCGCGAGGTTTTCGTGCGCAGGGAGAGTTGGATCTTGTAAGAGAAGGTCATTTGCTTAACTCAACCCGTGGTTGCGAATACGAGGACGAGCCTAATTATGCTAAAGATCACAAAGGGCAGTGAGCTTGCTGTTATATCTCCATCGGTTCTTCTTTAGGTGTTTATCCTTTGAAAATTGGTTGGATGTCATACTCTGCCACGAGTGACTCCATCTCGGCATCGGAAGGCCGTTGCTCAAAGATGCTGGCTGCTCGAAGAATTTTGGGTAGGAGCTGTATATCCCCCGCGGTGATTAGAAAGCAATCGGTCAGACCAAGCACCCAGTGCACCGATTTTTGGATCGCATCTTCGGTGACCAGTGGCTCATAAAAGTAGGTGTTGAATGTTTTCAGTTGATCATTCCATGGTCCGCGCGCAATCGATTTTATGGTCTGAACAGCAACCTTCCGCTTCCTGCATGTAGTAATCAGATCGGCAAAATCAGCAGCATACGCAGGTATCTTCATTTGCCGATAGCTATAGGGTAGCATGACTGAATCAAAGTCGTAGCGCTCGAGGCTGCGCTTGTGCATGGCTGGTGTCTGGTTGCTGTGACCAGTCACACCCAGGTGTCGCACCTTACCTTGCTCGCGTGCTGAAATCAAGACCTCCAGGGCTCCCTCTGTCCCCATTGTGTCTTCCCAACCCTTCATATTAGTGAGTCCATGCAGCTGCAAAAGGTCAATCGAATCCACCCCCAATGTTTGCAGTGAATTGTTCAGGTCAGCCAACGCTCCATGATGGGTTCGTTTGCGAGTTTTCGTGGCCAGAAAGAAAGCCTGCCTGTGTTTCTTCATCCAGGTTCCAATCAACTTCTCAGCATTCCCATACATGGGTGCTGTGTCAATGTGGTTGATGCCATATTCCATTAGGAGCTCTACTACCTGGTCAGCTTCCTTCTGGGAAGCTGTAGATAAGGCCCATGAGCCGAATATGACCCGTGAGCTTATGTGACCAGTGCGTCCGAAGGCAGCTTTTGGTATCATTATTCCCTCCTGAAAGTCTGCTTTAGAATCTCGAGTATTGTGGGTTGGGTAGCGCAGCCTGTTCGTGGCTGCGAAACCCAACAATCATGTTCTAGAGCTTTTTGCGGAACAGCGTATCTTTTTTAGCCACCTGGAAACCGCAACTCTCATATAACGTGACCACATTACTGGTACTATCAGTGTCAGCCACCAGTGCTGATTCGGTCATCCCAGCCTCTCTTTGGGCTTTCAGGCTCAGGCTGATCAATGCCCGCGCCAGGCCACGCCTGCGCCACGGGCGAATTACCCCAATACCTTCCGTGTAGCCCCGCAGCCGCTTGAATTGCTGGTTCTCCTGGTGGTGGATATAGGTTAACACGGTACCTGCTACTTCCCCAGTGACTACGTCCCACGCCACCTGCCATAGCTCCGGTTGAAACAGCTCACCGAGCAACCAATCCTGATAGTCCTGCTCTGTCAGCTCGTGGTGACCCCATTCATCGCGGCTTGTCTCTGCAATTGCCTTCCAAATGGCCCGGTAGTGGTCAGGTTCTGCCATGCGCACTTCCAATCCTTCAGGCAGCGGGTATTCAATGATATTTTCCAAGGAGGGTCGCACCATGCTGTAAAAATGGCGCACCGGTTCGTAACCAGCGTGCTCCAGCATAACCTTCGTGCCTGTCTGGTGCTGGCTAACGTTCACCTGGAATACCTTCTCCAGCTCAGCCGGGTGGGCGCTGGCAACCTTCCTCAGGCGGTTTTCCATCTCCCTGAGCAAAGCGGTGCCGATGCCCTTACGGCGCCACTCAGGCACCAGGAAACCATTCTGGGCATACACGCGCACACCGTTTTCGCCTTCCTCCCACCAGCCACGTGTGTATCCCACCATGGCGCCGTCCACTTCTCCGATGAGCAGGTCGCGCTGGGGGTTGCAGTTGCTCAGGTGCTGGAAAGCCTTGGCGATGTCTTTTGCGCTCACCTGGCGCTCCACCTTGTCGGCCATTCCACTGGCGGTCAGCACGCGGGCGATCTGGGGATAGTCTGCTTCGCCATTAAAAGTTCGAAATTTTAGCCCCGGGATTTGAGGAGCGTAATCAAACGAGTTTGTCATATTCACCTCTTAAGCGCACGCAGGCACATGAAACCAGGCCTGTGCATTAATTCTTCATAGTCTTCAGGATCAGCCTGCCTGAACTTCTCCGTCGGCAGTGGCTCAAGCAGCCTGTCCAGGGTGAAACCTGCTTTGATGAGCAGGTTGAGCACTTCGCTCAGCGGCCGCCGATAGGATGGCATAACCACCTGTTTGCCAAATCCCGTGGAGTTGTACTCCACACGCTCGGTGTGGAAGTAATTGCTCGTCTGGCGGTGAGCGTCGAATTCCTGGTGCGGATGACCGATGGAAAATATTAGCTTGCCGCCCGTACGCAGCAAGCGGTGAAATTCTCTGAATGCCGTGGCCCAATCCAGCACATAGTCCATTGCCAGTGCGCTCAATACGATATCGAAGGAACCGTCATCCAGGAAGTCCAGCGGGTATTCCAGGTTAGCCTGTCGCACAGTGGCTTTGCCAGCCAGTCGCTGCCGGGCAAGCCTGATCATCTTGAGGTTGGCATCCACAGCCACCACCCGGGCGCCTTGCTCGACCAGCCATTCGGCGTAAACGCCAGGACCGCAACCGGCGTCCAGCACGCGTTTCCCGGTCACCTCGCCCAGCAGAGATAGCGTCGCTGGGTGCTCATAATAGGCATTGTGGGGTTTGATGTCGATGATGCGGGCAAATTCCTCCGCGATCTGGTTATAGGCATGCTGGGCGATGGGTGGTTTTCTTCTCGAACCCATATTGCGATCCCTTCAAGCAGGATGTCGGACTAATGACGGATATTCTAATCTAATTTCAAACGAGTTATGCAGTATCTTGGCTGGGGTGACCTGGTATGCACTTTACCGGTTGAGGGTGGGGGATTTTCACCCGAGACCAACAATTCAATTATTTTCTGGCATCCCCGCAATAGGTCATTATTTTCTCGGCAATTTCGGTATAAATTGATATATTTTGACAGTCAATGATGCATCCAATCCCAGTTTGTGGTGTTAGAATAAGCGATTAAATAATCCTATTTATAATAAAAGGTTTGATTGAGATGGATAATACAGATAAAACATCGGAAAATACTCCGGTCAATAATGCAGGTGAATCTTTTTATGAACAGCCCCTGGTGCAGGTTGAGCGAATCCCGGTAACGGATGGCGTTAAGATTGGCATCCAGCGCGTCACCAATCCACTGGTGGGCATTGGCGGTGCGTATGGGACATGGGGTGAGCACATCGATAATGCAGGTTTACCCAGCATGCTTGAATCGGTACTTGGCGAAAAGCTGGAGGATGGTGAGCAGCTGAACCTGACCGAATTGGGTTTTCAGCACCGGCAATTCACCCCGGTTATGTCTGAGGCAGAAAATATCGAGCTGGAAGTACAGGTGGGCAAGCGTTTCCTGGTGGAAGCCGCTGATGCTTGTGGTTGGAAGCCTGCTGAGGTGGATGCGGTGTTGGTGGGGATCAGCGGGCCGGTGAGCGATGATTACGTCGAGCGCATCTGCCAGGAAGCTGGCATCCCAGACAGTGCTATCAAGGTGAGCGTGCACAAGGCCTGTGATGGCTCTGTGGCAAGCCTGAACCTGGCACTCAACCCCACATTGCGGGTGCAACAGCAGATTGGGCAAAATCTGGCCAAGGTATTGAATGGGAAAAAAGTATTGGTAGGCGGGATCGAAGGGTTAAGCCGGTTGTTGCGGACCGCGCATGATAAAAATGCGGTGCAAATCTTCGGCAACGGTGCGGGCATCATTGGCCTGGTACCGGGAAAGTCGATGAAATTCCTGGTTGGCAAGGCGCACGAAGTCTACGATGAAGCTGGGCTGTTGGCTTTTCACATGTTTTACCCGCATTCCAAGGCATATGTGGAAGGCGAATCGATGATTGAGGTGACCCAACCCAAGCAGAACTTCATCAGGGTTGCAGGGCTGATGCACGAGCCAACGAGGGGGAACTCGGTGGAGATGGCCGGGATGGTGGGGATGGTGAAGCTATTTGTGCGTAATGGCGCACAGGTGGTGGAGGATGTCTATCAATCCTACAAGCAAAAGATGGCTGAGCTGGGCATGCCCGGGAAAGAGATTGCGGTTGCCATTGTCCACCACGCCAATTTCAAGATTAACCAGCTGCTGGAGAAGACCTTGAATAGAGATGGCATCCATTTTGACATGCCCTGGCTGCTGAATGAATTCGGCAATGTGAGCGCTGCCTCCAACATGATTGCTTTCTTGCGCAAGCTGTCCAGCTTGAAACCCGGTGATCATATCCTTTTTGATGGATACGGGGCTGGCACGTATTACGACGTCCTTGCAGTTGAACTCGGGGGTCGAACCGAATAATAGCTTTTAATGGATTGTTAGGTTTCGAAAAAGAGAGCATTTTCCCGCATAAAGTTCATGCAGGTGACCTCAACCCAACCTACTACTATTACTTAACCAAAACGGCTCTGCCTCATCGCGAAATCGAGTACCACCCGCATGGATATCTCATTCTCCGCCGTAAAATGATCGGCATTCGGGATTATGAACAGCTCAGCATTTGGGATCCGCTCATACTCCTCCACCGCCTGCTGTAGCTCGATGATCCCATCCCGGTCACCGAGCATGACCAGGGTCGGTTCGCTGATCTTCTGGAAATCCACTTCCGTGTAGTCGAGGGGGGTCCACCACAGCTCTGAGATTTGCCTGAGCAGTACTTTCCAATACTCCGAGTCAGGGCTGGAGACGTGCTCAAGCTGCATTTCTTCGACCCAATCGGGAGAGTTTTGCCTGATGCGCGAGAAATCCACCTGCCCTGGGGCATCGAATCCGGCCATCTTCATCGTGTCGAGGTACACATCCGAGAACTTATACCACGCCGCCCCCACCACCAGTGCCCTGCACAAGCCAGGATAGCGCATCCCCAGCTCCAACACCACCTGGCCCCCATCACTATACCCGCACACGATGGGTTGATCAAGGTTTAACGCCTGGATCAAGCCTGCCGTATCCTCCGCCATCTGGCGGTAGCTGAGTATCCCGGAGGGATTATTCGTCCGTCCATGTGCCCGGCTGTCGGGGGTGATCACCCTGAAATGCGAGCTGAAGATGGGCAGGAATGGCTGCCAGGTCTTGCAGCTGCTCGTACCACCGTGCAGTAGGATGAGCGGTGTGCCTTCCCCGGTTTCTTCAAAGTACATGTCCATGCCATTCACCGGCAGATACCCGCCTTCTGCCTCGGGTAGATTGTCACGATCGGTCATGTTCCTGCCTCCGCTTTAGCCAATGTTCTGCGCCGTTTTCTTGGCGGTTTTCTCCGCTTGCTTGTGGACGTAATTTATCGATTCTTCAAATAACGGCATGTATTGCTTGTAATCTTCCGCATTGCTCAGGTTGATCTGGATCCATTCGCGCATCTTCGGCCGGCCCAGCGGCATGAAGGGGATCACGTTTGGGTCACGTTCCAACAGCTGCGCGGCTGTTTCCACCGGCACTTTGAGACCCACGCCCTGCTCGAAGACACACATACAGAGCTTCTTTCCCACGTAATATGCCGGGTAGCCGAACATCTTGCCCGCATGGACCAGCGGGTGGGTGAGCAACAGGTCGTCCAGGATGAGCTTGATAGCGGGATTAAAAGTGATAGGCATTCTCTTCTCCGGTCATAATGAACAATAACTGGAAACAGCTCAGGAGCTCAGAAAGTAAATTGTATCCGATGAGGCTGGGACACTGCTCATTGGAAGCTCTCTTCCGGCATACATCACGGCCTTACGATGAACTCAGGTGAACTGATCGTCGTCCGACCGCCATTCAGGTAATACATGATCTTCAAGCGCTCTTCACCAAGCAAGCCCAGGCCTTCCAGGTTAGTGAGCTCCAGGTCGAAAGCCTCTCCGGGAGCCAGTGAGTGGATGATATAGTCACCTTCCTGCGGGTAGTTGCCGAATAACGGTTCAATACTGGGGCAGAAACCTGCGAAATATTCCCACTCACCATCTGCATACTTTTCGACCGTGGTGGGAAAATTTCCTAAGGCGCAGTTCATCGGGCAGTAGATATCAATCGTGCGCTCATCGAAGTTCTCTATGCGGACGTGGATCGTCTCTCCTGCCCGGTAGGTCAATTTGTCAGTATTGATGAGTACTTTATATATATCCTCATGGCTGAATTGGTTAATTAAATAGCAACCTGCCACAAGCACGATTATTCCAGTTGCGACGATCCAAGGCATAATCTTGCGTATTTTCATGGGATGGCCACCCATCGCCGTAATTCCCTCCAGGAAAGCAATTCGGTGTCAGCCAAATTACCCTGTCCTTATTCGGGCTCGGATAAATTCACCAATCTCGCTGATCGCCTGGCGTGCCTCGGGCAGCCATGGCACGAATATCTGGAAAACATGGAACATCTCCGGCCATACCTTCACCTGAGCCTCAACCCCAGCTGCCCTTGCCCGCGCAACGAATCCAACTGCATCGTCCAGCAGTACTTCATTCTCTCCGACGTGGATCAGGATCGGCGGCAAACCTTGCAGGTCAGCATAGATCGGTGAAATCGTAGGCTCATGCGGGTCATGATCGCGAATGTAATCGCTGACGATCGAGGTGGAGCCGAGGTTAGCCAGCACCGGGTCAACCTTGTGGCGCGTAGTGTACGATTCTCTCTGGGAAGCCAGGTCAGTCGCTGGAGATAGCGCCACTGCTCCAGCGGGTAACGGTTTACCAGCCGCCTTAAGCTCCACCAGCAGCGCCAGGCTCAGGTTGCCACCCGCCGAGTCGCCTGCCAGTACTATTCGCCTGGCCGGTATTCCTTGGGCTTGTAGCCATTCGAAGGCGGTCAGGCAGTCCTCCAACCCGGCCGGGAAAGGGTTTTCAGGCGCCAGGCGGTAATCAATAGATAAGGCATTAACCCCGCTGGCATAGCACAGGTGCGAGACCATCCCGCGGTGCGTGCGCGGTGAGCCCATATACCATGCACCCCCGTGGATGTATAAGATGGCGGCATCACCCGGGGCACCGTTTGGGATTGACCACTCAGCAGGCACGCTACCGGCTTGCACCGCTTCATTCTGCACATCCTTATGCAGCTTAAAGAAGCGCTGTGACTGCTCCATACGCTCTCGCATCTGCGGCGGGGTGTACTTTTTATTGGCCAGGTATTTGTTCTGCCTGAACCAGAAGGTGAGGATTCTGCTTTGGATGGATGCCATGGATTACTTCTCTGTAAACAATGCTGGGTATGGGAAGCTCATCAGGGAATAGAGGTTCCTGCCTCGCACGGGTAATTTCCCATGGGATCAGGGATGCAATTTACCTGCAGGTGATCAGCTGCCGGGTTTAAACCAGCGGCTATCGTAAAGCACCTCGAAATCAGCGCTGCGCGGCACCAGCTCGAAGACCGCCATGATCTCGGGGGTGGGCACGCTGGGTTGCCGGGTGGTCAGGTTGAGGATGGTACCCTCCAATGAGACCGTGACGGCTTTCTTGCCGTTGGCTTTGAGGAATTCATGTCTCACTTTCCAGCGCATCCCCGACGGGGAAAGCCCGGAGAGCAGGTACTTGATGGTGAGGGTTTCACCCAGGCGAGCTTCCCGGTAGAAGGTGGCTGTCAGTGTGGTATATACCGGACCTACGTTCAGGTTGTCGAATGCCTCAGGGGGCAGGTCGTGTTCAGAGAAAAAGCGGTAGCGTTGCTCAGCCGCTGCATCGATGTAAGCCGAGTAACGTACATGGCGGTTGGCGTCAATATCGGTCCAGCGCACTTCATAGGTCGTTGCATAAGCATCCATCGGTCAGCCTCCACTGGGATGATGTTAGTCTGCTCTGTTTTGATACTATACTCGAATCCTGTGGAGCGTCAAGCACATACCAGGATATGCTGCCTGTAGGAAAAATCAAAGTACCCTATACTGGATAAGGAAGCAGATGGTAAACTCATAAGATATCCATGAAAGCTGTCATTTACGAAAAATACGGTCCACCCGAGGTCCTAAAGCTCACCCAGCTTGACAAGCCTGTTCCCAAGGCAAACGAAGTGCTGGTGAAGATCCATGCCACCAGCGTGACTGCGGGTGATTGGCGCATGCGTAAACCTGATCCAATGGCTGCCAGGCTATTTAATGGCCTTTTTAAACCTCGTAAAATCAAGATTCTCGGATTCGAACTGGCTGGTGAAATCGAGGCGATCGGTCGCGAGGTAAAACGATTCAAGCCTGGTGACCAGGTATTTGCATTTACCGGTTTTGGTTTTGGTGCTTACGCAGAGTATAAATGCCTACCCGAAGGAGGTGCTCCTGAAAAAGTTGGCTTGATCGAGTTGAAACCAGCCAACCTGACATTTTTACAGGCTGCTGCCTTGCCGTGCGGGGCGATGACTGCCCTCGGATTTCTTACCAAGGCCCATATCCAGCCTGGCCAAAAGGTGCTGGTTTATGGCGCATCTGGCAGCGTGGGCACCTATGCCCTCCAGCTTGCCAGTGAATTCGGCGGGGAGGTTACCGGTGTTTGTAGCGCCTCCAATATCGAGCTAGTGAGGTCGTTAGGTGCCATTCATGTATTCGATTACACCCGCGCTGATTTTTCGTTAGGTGTGGCGGCCTATGACATGATCTTCGATGCGGTCGGCAAGTTGAACCCATCAAAATACAAGCCTGCCTTGAAGGAAGGTGGGAAGTACTTTTCTGTAACTGGCTCGATACGCTTGAAAAATGATGATCTTGCCACCCTCAAAGAGATGGTTGAAGCGGGTAAGATCACGCCGGTCATCGACCGGGTTTACCCGATCGAACAGATTGTGGAAGCCCATCATTATGTCGAAATGGGCCACAAAAAGGGGAATGTTGTCATTTCCATTCTTGGCTAACATGCGCTGATAAAATCACTTTCAATCGACAGTCACGTCTGATGACAGCCAATAACGAGCAACCGATAACGTATTTTGGAACAATTCGCAGATTTCTCAAGGTAGGCACCTGATCTGAGGCGGTGATGAGCGTCGTCGACTGCTCATACCACAATCCCATGGTCCTGGAGGAAAGTGCCGTCGCGCCCCTGGCTGGTGGGCTATTGCAAAACGGCTATCAGTGCGGTATTTTGTGGGGCGCTGCGTTGGCAGCCGGTGCGCGGGCATATCAGCTGCTGGGACCCGGCGCATATGCAGAAACCCAGGCAATCCTCGTTACCCAAAAACTTGTTGAGGCTTTCCGCCTGCGTAATAAAGAGATAAATTGTTCCGACATCATTGGCATGCGCTGGAAGGTAAGCTCGCCGCGCAGCCTGGCAGCCCAGGTCCTGAAATTCTTCCTGAGAGGTGGACCATTGCTCTGCTTCAACATGTCGGCGAATTTCGCCGAAGCTGCCTTTCGTGAGATTGATCGCTCTTCTACAGCCAGCTCTGCCATAGCTCCATCCACTCCGGTGAGTTGCGCATCGCTACTCGCCAGTCGCATGGGTGCTTCAGACATGCATGCTGTGCTGGCGGCTGGTTTTGCCGGTGGCATTGGGTTGAGTGGAGGCGCATGCGGAGCTTTAGGCGCGGCTATCTGGATCATCAGCATGGATCATGCCAAAGTGAGCGGTAGCAATCCAGGCTTTGCTGACCCACTCGCCCTGGCTGCGGTTGAGAGATATCTTGCTGCTTCCGATAATGAGTTCGAATGCGCCAGGGTCATCAGCAGGCAGTTTGAGAGTGCTGCCGACCATGCTGCCTATATACAGGGGGGAGGCTGTGCGAAGATCATCCAGGCCCTATCTGCTCCCGCCTGATTTATCGTATCAATCGGATCTCTTCCTGTGAACAATCACCAGCGTAAAATCATCTAAATATCCATAATGGTCAGAATGGCTCTCTGTTGCCTGGATAATCTTATAGATGATCTCTGCGGCTGATTCGTGCTCGTTTTCTCGTATCACGTCCGTCAGGCGTTGCAATCCGAAGGTCTGTCCAGCCCGGTCCATGAGCTCGATCACGCCATCGGTATACATGCCCAGGATATCCCCTTCATCCATGGTGCTTAACCCATCAGTGTAATTCAAGTCCTGGAATATTCCCAAGGCAGGGTTATGGTTATCCAGCTTCTCAACCTCACCATTGGCTCGTAGCTTGAAGGGTGCCGGGTGACCGCAGCTCACATAAGTCAATTTTCCAGAAGCTGCATCCAGGACCGCGTATAGGGCGGTTACAAAGTGGTGGTCACCTGTGAACTCAGGTAAAATCTGGTTTATCACACTGGCTATCCCCGCAGGGGTAGATCGCCCACGCGCCTGGGTGCGCAGTAAAGCCCGGAAAGCCGTCATGACCAGGGCGGATGAGATGCCATGCCCGGAGACGTCTGCAATGGCCAGACCAAGGCAGCCGGGGGAAAAAGAGATGTAATCAAAGTAATCTCCGCCGATATCATCGGTAGGGATACATATTCCCGCGATATCGTAACCCTCCAGCTCTGGTGCTTCGTTGGGTAGCAGCCTTGATTGCACTTCCCGGGCAGTCTCCAGCTGCCTGTTGATCAACATCTGCTCCATCAGCTGTTTGTGCAGCATGGCTTTCTCGATCGAGATCGACGCAGCATCTGCGATAAGCTGCAGCACCTCAACATCCTCCGCATGATAAACCGATACCCGGTCGCTCTCTAAGTTCAGAGCACCAATTGCTCGTTCATTACGAATGATCGGCACGGCGATTTCTGAACGAGTCGTGCGGCGTCCTTCCACGTAGCGCGGCTCCTGCCGTACATCCTGAACGACCACGCTCGTGCAGTGTTGGATCACATAACCGGTGATCCCCTGGCCGCGCATCAGCATGTCGTCATTTTCTGGCGGGTTTGGGTCAAAACCGCGGCGGGCGATTCCTGCGATCATTCCCAGCGAAGTTTCGTGCCGGCCTCGCACCAGGTCTTGATTGAGCACGAAGATACCGGCAGCGTCGTATTCCAGTACGCTTCGTACCACATCCAACAGGTGCTGCATGATATCGTCCAGGTCTAAGGTATCGCGCACCTGGTGGGAGATATCCAGTAACAGCTGGTATTTTGCTTCAGAGGTCAGTTTCACTGCCCGCCTGCCTTTCTCCAAGTGCTTTGCGGATTGCCGGAACCGGGATGTTTGCCCTGTCCACCAATATCCATAGCTCTTCGATCATCCGTTGTACTTCGTCTGGTGCTTGTGAAATGTGATATTCCAACCCCACCTCCCCGAATCTGGAGTTTAGCAGCAGCCGGGTGGATAGCACACCGATGAAGTCCGGCAGGTTGACCAGGGTGGCTTCCATCCTGGGTACCACTTCGTGGCCCAACGCCCGCACGAGCCTAAGTCCCTCCCGCCGGGCAGCCACGTATAGCTTCAGGTCATCCGTGGCCCTGCCCAGCTCACGGACCTTACCCCCGTGTTTCAACACCAGGCTGGCAATGATGGCAACCCCCACCCCGTGGTTCAGCTGGTAATCCACGATGTTATCGGTGAGCCTGGCTCTAAATCCTCCCTGGGCAAGGATCTCCTTCAGGCGTTTTAATCGGCTGCTGATCGTCCCGTCGATCTCCCCCATGGGTGACGCAGCCGATTTGAACAGCATGGCCTTGATCAGGCCGCCTTCCCGCTTGCCGGCTGCATAGACCCCACCCATCATCGCCCGCCCTTTACCCAGTGCCTTCACGAACTCTTCCGGGCCCAGCAGGTTGTTGCCCATAAAGACGATATTCGGTGAGGCGTTCTGCGCCAGGAGGGGTAATAAGTCCAATTCCTGGTGCTTACGGACGACCACCAGAACATACCCGTATTTATCCTGGGGAGAGAGCTGGTCAATCACCGGCACTCGGGTGATCTTGCGTTTGTGGTTGAAGGGATTCTCGATCACCACCCCTGCATTGCACAGCTCTTCATAGCGTTTGCCCCTCGCCAATAGCCTCACATCCACCCCGCCGCGGTATAACTCTGCGGCGATGGCTGAGCCGTTCACGCCTGCCCCGAGCACCAGGACTCGTTCCGCCATGTTGCCCCTCCTGCTGACTTTATCATTGGGATGGAGACCAATATTACTATATGCCGTTTACCTTCCCTGTCAAGCACGATTCTTGATTTTTTTCCATTACGGGCACCAGAGTATTGTCGTTGTAGCTATCCCCTCGCTCTGCGGGGGAGAATCCCCGCTGGTTTTCGGGGAAGTACTGAAGGTTTTGTCATTGCGAGGAGTGAGGCCAGGGTTTATCTAGCTAAACGACGAAGCAATCTTCCCCTCACCACCCAGTGCCTGTATATCCTTGAATGTCTGTCGATCACGATGGTTGAATGAAGATCCCGGCATAGCCCAACGGGCGGGTGCATCGGAAGGGACCGCCTTCCATGTAAAACCATGGATCCCACAATGACATGCAGGTTTTTTTGTCATTGCGAAGGAGCATAGCGACCGAAGCAATCCTCAGGGGATTAAATTAATCATTACACATTCCGTCAGCTCTTAGCACAGAATGGTTATGTGAAGATTGCTTCGACCAGCAAAGACCGCTGTTCTCGCAACGACAGGAAATGTCAGTGTGAGATTCCCTTACGCTGGCTTCGTGAAATCCAGGTACTGGTTCACCACCCTGAAACCGATCGATTCGTACAGGTTCCGGGCAGGCGTGTTGCTGATCCCAGTGGAGATGCACACCCGCTCCATCCCATAGGACTTCATGCGGCGCAGGCTCTCCAGCAAAGCAAGGCGGGTGAGACCCTGGCGGCGGTATTGCTCGCGTGCTCCCACCGGTCCCTGGTCTCCAATGTGGTTGAGCGGATCGATCCAGTTATTCACTTGCGAGGCGATCACCCCCTCCGAGGTCAGGCTGACCACATCCAGGTCGCCGATATAGCCCGGCAGGCGGGTCAGGCGTAGATAATCGTCATCGCTCACATTGCCCACCGTCCAGGGTTGCCAGACCTCGCGCTCCACTGCTGCTCGGTCTGGGAGTTCTTCTTTTTTAAGCTCTCGCACCTGGTAACCAGCCGGGATGGGCAGGTTTGGGATCGGATCCTCTAGCGAGAGCAGCATATTCACCTCGGCAAATTGGCCGCGATATGTGAAACCGTGTTCTTTTAGGAATGCCAGGCGTGGCAGGTCATCCTGGCGTCCGCCAGCTACCAGGTCTCCGCCCCACCGGTGTGCATCCCGCTGGCGCAGCTCGGCCAGGCATGCCTCTGCCCAACCCAGCGCCTCGGCTTCGATGCCTGTCCACTCGTATTCAGGCAGCACGTGCCAGTCAAATGTCGGGTCTTCCCCCAGCATGGCAAACGCCACCATCCGGTCATCCTGGTTATGCCACACACGCATGTGCTCACAGGGGTCAAGGTGGATCAAGACCATGAAATAGTTCCACAGGAACTCACCGATGTGTGGGTAGTGCCAGTCATTGGTGTTGCGCCTGCCCACCATCAGCATGTCCAGGATATCGCGCAGGTCGCATTTGTCGTCATAGTTGCGGACTTTCACCCCGTTGGTCATCATTTTGTCAGCCTCCTGCAAATAGATATTATAGAGGGATTTCACCGCTGGCGTACAGTGAATGCCCCCGAATGTCACTTTCGCCGGTGTGGTCACCGGGCTTGTGCACCAGTCCACTGTGTTTTGGGAATGTCCTGACCAGCTTACCTTTACGGCGCACCCAGACCGGGTTTCGCGTTACAATTCCAGTATGGAGCGTAACGAATGGCTCAAGCAACGCCGCCACCTTTCTGAAGAGCGCTATGACCGGTTGTGGGCCCCAATTTACGACGAGCAATGGGGCAACTACATCGGTCCTCTCCACCAGCAGATGCTCACCCGCGTGCTTAATGGCCTGCCGGCCCAGGCTCTGATCCTGGATGCAGCCTGCGGGACGGGTAAATACTGGCCGATACTATCCGCCAGTGGGCGCGAGTTTGTTGGCATTGACCAGTCAGCTGCCATGCTGGAGCGTGCCCGTACGAAATTCCCCCAGGTGCCCGTTCACAAGCTGGGTTTGCAGGAGATGCGCTTTAAATCAGCCTTCGACCTGATCATCTGCATGGATGCCATGGAGAACGTCTTCCCCGAAGATTGGCCGCAGGTGCTGGCAAATTTCCGGCGGGCGCTTAAACCTGCCGGCCAGCTGTACTTCACCGTGGAGATCGCCGACCCCGCCAGCCTCGAGGCCGATTATCACTCCGCCCTGGCGAGAGGGCTGCCCGTGCTGCCTGGCGAATCGATTGGACCGACAGGCCCTGGAGATGAACAGGGGGGTTACCATTTCTACCCTTCTATGGAGCTGGTACGCCAGTGGCTATCTGCAGCCAACTTTTCCATCCTCGAAGAAGCTGAGGCGGACGACTACCATCACTTCTGGTGCCGGTAATTAGAAATGGCCGATCGCGACGTCAAACTGGAAAGCTTCCATTCCCCCAGGTCGCTAATCCCACCAGCAAGCCGGTCACGGTATCCATGCCCGAGGTATGCCCCTCATGTAGTGCTTCTTCAGTTGTAATTACCAACTGCTCTCTCCCTGCACATTTTGTGATTGCCGTCGCCAGGCCTGCCAACCGGCTTGAGACTTGGCCGTGCGCCGCGTGATAAAGGTATGTACGGCTGATGTCGTTCGTCTGGTGTGAAAGGCGAATGACGAGCTTCCACAATTCCCTGAGGTAAATCAAACGCATTGCATTGCTACCTGCCACACATTGTAAGCCTGTCAGGAATCCCACCAGGAAGTCATCGCCGCTGGGGGTCAGCCCAGATCCGAGGCCGATCAATCTGGCGACGATTTTCCCAACAGACGCATCGAGGTTCCGCACAGCTTCAATGAGCTCACGGATCAATTCCCCCACTCTATTGCGTATAGTCGATTGGGCTGAATCGCCCGCATGCCACAGCTCAGCTGCCTGGATCTCTGCGTTGTACGACCTCTGCCGTTCATTGAGTGCCTGCCATACCAAGGTCCAGGCTGCAACGACCTGCGGGGTGATGTCATCCGCCGCCAGGCTCGGCAGGCTGCACTTCCAGCGCTTCGCCGGAGCCAAGTCGATCTCAATTTGCTCCTGGTCATCGGCTAAAACCGCGCCCCGGCAGGTAAGCCAGTCACCGGCCTTGAAATACAACTCAAAGGAGAAACCCTCTGGTGTCGCCATGCGCACCCCCTGGGGTAAATCCGCACACCCGGCAGTCACCAAAGTCAGCAGCCGGTTTGATGTTATCGGCCGTAGATTTACCGCCTCATGGAATACGCTGTGCACAGTCGCATCGAAATCTTTGCGTGGCACAGCGTATCCCAAGGTGATTGCTTTTAGCTGAATCACGTATCGTTCATCGTTCGAATGGCATTGCGTGAGCTGGCCAAGTGCCACTAACCTTACTTGATCGGCTCGAATTTTAAGCCGTATACATCTTCTCCGTATTGCTCCTTGATCGGCTCCCAGCTGGGCTTTACCTTCATGCCCACCTTCAGCTTGTCGACTGAATCGGTCTTGATCTGGCCCATGGCCTTGACCTTGTTCTCAAATTCGGCCACTCCAATCACCAGGTAGCGTTCGTCGAAACCCCAGGGCAGGTTGAAGATGGCCGTATAGGTCAGCAAGGTGGCATTGCCTTTCGGTTTTACCACCTCGAAATCCCGGTTTTTACATTCCAGGCAGCGGTCGTGGTAGGGGTAGTGTAGCTTTCCGCATTTCTTGCATTTATAGGCCGTGATGGCGATTTCCTTCATGGCTGCACCCTCCTGAGGATAAAGCATAATACGTTGTTGCCGAAACCCCCAAAATTAACCGTCAGCCCGATCTCTGCGCCTTGCACTTGCCGGTTCTGGGGTAGCTCATGCCGCAGCTGCCAGACGATATCCACCACCTGGGCTACACCGGTGGCGCCCACCGGGTGACCACGCGCTTTCAGCCCGCCTGATAGGTTGATCGGTATTTGCCCACCCAGGCGTGTTTTCCCCGTCTGGGCAGCTTTACCGCCTTCGCCCTTCTTGAAGAAGCCAATGTGCTCACTCTCGGCGATCTCCAGGATGGTGAAGGCATCATGCAGCTCAGCCACGTGCACATCCGCTGGCTTGATCTTTGCCATGGCGAATGCCTGCTGGGCTGCCAGGCTGACCGCTTTCAAATCCGTTGGATCGTCGCGTTCCGCCAGTGTGTGCGTGTCGGTGGCCTGGCCGAAGCCGGCAATGACCACCGGCGTCTTGGTGAATTTTTTAGCCATCTCCAGCGGGCACAGTACTACTGCGGCGGCCCCATCACTGACGGGGCACAGGTCATACAGGTGCAGCGGGTCGGCTGAAGTGGGGTTATTGACCACGGCGTGCGGGCTATCGAAAATCCCGGCCCGGTCAAGCGCCATCTCGACATGTGCATAAGGATTGAGCGTGCCCATCTCCTGGTTCTTCAAGGAGACCGCCAGCAGGTCCTCACGGGTTACTCCATACTTTCTCATGTATAAGCGGGTAAACATGCCCGCCATGCCAGGCAGGGTGATGCCGTAAGGGTATTCCGCCTGCGGGTGGGTCATGGTGGCCACAAAATCGGTGGCGCGCCAGCCGGTCACCTCGCGCATCTTCTCGCCACCCACCACCAGCACGGTGTCGTAGTAGCCTGATGCAACCGCCAGCAGGCCGTTTTTAATCGCCGAGGCTCCTGAGGCGGGTCCATTCTCAATGGTCTCAGCCGCGGCGGGCAGCAAGCTGAGCCGGTCCACCAGCGAGCTGGCGATGGAGGTTTGATGCTGTAAAATGCCCCCACCCATGTTCGCCACATACACAGCATCGACCGATTTATCTCCCAGTCCGGCATCGTCCAGCGCTTTTAACGCCGCGTATGCCAGCATATCCATCAGGGTGTCTTCGTCACGCCGGCCAAAGGGAATCATGCCGACGCCAACGATCGCTACGTCTCTCATCTCCTCACCTTCCTTTCAGACCGGCGATACGTTCGCGGATCGTATCATCATCTGCGAACTTGATATCAGCCATGGCTTCTTCGAGCAGGTCCTGGGGTACCGGCCGATCGCCCACTACCAGGCGTGATTTGGCAGCATTGTAGATTTCGCGCGTCAGCCGATAAGAATCGCCACCGCCCATCTCATGCGGGATCTTGGTCGGCTCCAGAGGATACTCGATCATCCAGCGCCTGAAGCCGATCGGGCTCTCGGCCACGATCAGCACTTCCTCCTGCCCGATGAAGTCCATGTGATATTCCATCTTGGCAGCAAACAGGTGCGAGCCGATGCGCAGGCCTCGGTCAATCGCCAGGGTATGGTAGCTCATACCCACTTTTGGGTTCTCCAGCCGCCCATTGACCACACCCACCAGGTAACCATCCACCTGGCCCATCAGGCAGTACTCGCTCTTCACCCGGTAGCGGTACCATGCCAGCAGCTCGCCGTACAGCCTGGCACTGACGATATCGTAATAGTCTCGCTCAATGAACATACACGGGTGAACCGATTTCAGGATCACCGGCACATCCTCGCGCCTTGCCTGGCGCACCACCATCTTCTTGCCATTGGCTAGGATGATCACTTTGGGTGGATAAGGCGGCATGGGGATCTGTTCGGGGCGTAGAACCGCTTCAAGTTCCATATCAATTGGCATACGGGGCCTCCTAATTTACATCCAATATTGAAACTCACGGGCAGGCTGATCGCCTCCCCTGGGTTCCTTATTCCATATTTTTGCTGCTCAGCTTGTTGATGCGCTCGAGGTGAGCCGGGTCATAGGCATCCCCAAACTTCGTTTTCTGCATACCGGCTTTCTTGGTCATGAGTTTCTCATATTCGGCATCATCCACCATCGCCACGCAGCGCGAGATACACGACTCGCCATCCACGAAGCGCCATGGGAACATCCCGATGGTCACCCGACCGTTGATTAGCAGGTCTATCTCACCCCCCAGGCACTCGGCATGGATGATGCCGTATGGGAACATCTCCAGGTGCATAAGCTGGTATTTAGTGTCGTCAAAGAAGTCAGCCAGCGGCATGCCATACTTCTTCCGGAACACTTTATCGGCCTGGCGGGCCTGCCGGGGCATCCAGTCGCGGATGATGGTGTTCATCGGGTGGTCGGCACTGCCGCAGTCTACACCGATCCAGCGCAGTTTCTTCTGCTTAGCCCACACCGCAAATTCCCGGTCGGGGCCGGGGTGTTTGACCATGTAGCGAATTTCGTCGGCATTGGGCGAATCCCATCCGAAGTGATGGTAGCCGGTGTGGATGATGAGGATATCTCCCTCCCGCACCTCGACGCGCTCCTCCACCATTTGGCTGGTGTAGACGTCGTAATCCCCGCAAGCATCGCTCAGGTCAACCACCGCCGCTTCATGGACGAGGAAATCCAGATCCAATGAAGCGATGTCTTTGCCGGGGGTATGGAAGTGGATTTCGCCATCCAGGTGGGTGCCCAGGTGGTTGGAATGGGTCAGCAGCTGCCCGTTAGCTCCATTCGGCGCCAGGCGTTTGAAATACTTGATCTGCAGCGGCTCGTACGTGGGCCAGGGTGGGGTGGCAACCCCCAGAGGGACAGTCAGGTCGATAAATTTCATTTTTCTCTCCTTTTATGCATCATAAATTCAACACGTAGATACCCAAGGCTTGATATCTTTATATCTCACTTAGTGCTTTCCACGCCTCTCGAAAACATGCTTCCGGTGCTCTGAGAATTCCTGCCCCCACCATGCCTACCCCGGGGTCTTTGTGGGCGATGCCGGTATTGATCTGCGGCAGGATGCCGGTCTCCATCACCTTGCGTACATCGATCCCCAGCGGTGTACCGCGGAAGTTGAGCGTTGGGATGGTCAGATTCTCATGCTCACCGAAGGTGATCTCGTACATTTCAAGGGTCGTGCGGGTTGCCAACTGGGGTGTGCCGCCCACGAACTGGGTGATGGCTGGAGCAGCTGCCATCGCCATCCCACCGTAACCCGCCGTTTCGGTGATCGTGCTGTCACCGATGTCAGGGTTCGCATCCTTTTCTGTGTATTGTGGGAAATATAATCCCTGCACCTTGCCAGCTGGTGCGGTGAACCAGCGATCGGGCATGCTCGCCAGGCGGATACCGAAGTCGGTGCCGTTGCGCGCCATCACCGTCACGATTGAGCTGCCCGCCACACCTTCGGCTGGCTCAAGCATGGCCTTAGCGGCGGGCATGCTCAGGTTCAGGAAAAAGTGGTCATTGCGGTCGATGAACTCGATCACCCTGGCCAGTACTTCGTTATCCCGGTTGGTGCGCGCCAGTGCCGGTCCGATCGCCCGCAAGAACAATGAGGTGGCTGCCCGGTTGCGGTTGTGGCATTCATCACCCATGTGCAGGGCCTGGGCGATCAAGCTCTTGATGTTTATTCCATCAGGCAGCGATCCTAGGGCGCGGTCCAGGGCTGGATACAGGTCGCTTGCCATCCATTTAAGGCGGGCATACACCTCCTGGCCCATCCCGCCGTAGCGCAGCACTTTCCCCAACCCTTCGTTCAGTGTGCAGAAAGTCCGGTTGCCGAATGTCTTGTTCTCCAGGATGAACACCGGCATGCTGGGCGAGACGACCCCTGCCATGGGGCCTACGGCGTGGTGATGGTGGCAGGGTGAAAATTCGATGGCACCCGAGGCTGCCAGCTTTTGAGCGGCCTGTTCATCCGGGCAGATCTCCTCGTAAATTAATGCCCCCATCACAGCCCCACGCGTCGGCCCACACATGCGCTCCCATGCAATGGGTGGACCGGCATGCAGGATCATGCGCTCGTGCATCCCAGGGATGACCTCCCGAGCGATCCCCATCCCCACCAGCACGGGTTGGCCCCGGCGAATACGCTCAACTGCTTCCTGGTTGGCTTCGTCAATGTCGATCCCGCCTTGCGTATGCTGCAGGTGCGGGATGCCTGCCCTGGGCGGCTGCCAGTCGACGTTGATGACCTTTACTCCCTGGTCCTTGACCGACTGGGCCATGCTTTCCAGCCCCAGGTTGAGTACGGTTAATTCTTTTCCAAATAGGTCCTTGATGCCTGTCATTCCGTTGTTATCCTCGATCTGCGATGATCATACCCGCCAGCCTGGCTGCCTGCGCGTTGCTCTCGCACACCATCACCCCCGCCTGGGTTAGCACAGATGTGGATCGGCTCAGGCATTGTGGGTCAGCCTCCGTGCCAGTCACCGAGGCCGCTACCGCGAGCTCGCGACCTTCCTTATGTGCCAATTCCCGCGCCGCGCTAACCGCCCTGGATAGCTCACCGGCAGGGTCAGGATGTGCCCCATAGCCCAGGACTACATCGAGTAGGATCAGTGCGGTCTGTGGGTCGCTCGCTTCCTGCAGCAGGCGACGGATGCGCAGGTCGTTATCGATCATCGGGTGCGGCCTCCCGACGGTGAATTCCTCCTCGCCCAGGTCGATTGCCGTATGCCCCTGGCTGCGAGTGGAATCTGCCAGCGTTAACCCGCCCGGTAGCGGGGCATTCGAGTACACCGGATTGATGCGCATATCCTTCCAGATCACCTGCGCCTCGTAGCACAGGGTGCCTCCCGAGAATAGCCCCCGCAGGTAACGCTGCTTGGGGCTTAGCTGCTTCCTGAGCTCGCCTGCCTGGTGTGCCAGTTGGGTGGCATCTTTAGCCAGGTATTCTTTCACTTCCCCAAGCTCAGGCTTCACTGCCCGTGCTGCGTATAGCGCACATTCCTGCAGGGTGTGTGCATAGGTTATGTGTGGGATTTTAGTCCGATCCGCATCATCGCCTCCCAGGAAACAGATCATGCTGGGTTTTTTGCTCTGAACCACCTGGCTCAGGATCGAATTTGCCACCGCCGGGTCAGGCGGCTTGCTGACCAGCACAAGCACCCGGGTGGCAGGGTCCTGTTGGAGCGCTTTCACGCTTTCCAGCATCATGATCCCCCCCACTTCTTTGCGCAGGTCACGCCCGCCCGTCCCGATACCCTGGGTGATGCCCACACCCTGCCGGGCTAGCAGGCAGCTCACTTCCTGCAAGCCAGTCCCCGCGGCCGAGATGATTCCCACCGGCCCTTCCGGCAGCACGTTGGCGAATCCCAGCGCCACGTGGTTCAGGATGGCCGTCCCGGCCCCTGGCCCCATCAAGAGCAGGCCGTGCTGGCGCGCATAGGTCTTGAGGGCGATCTCATCTTCCAACGAAACATTATCGCTGAATAGCAGCACATGCAAGCCGTGGTGTAAAGCTTCCCAGGCTTCATCCGCGGCAAACCGTCCCGCCACCGAGATGACTGCCAGGTTCACGCCCGGGTTTGCAGCCAGGGCGCTCCGCATGGTCTTCGGAGTGTATTCGCTACCTTCTCCACCCCCGGTTTTTTTCTTCAACAATGCTTCGGCTTTGGCGAGGGCGGCGATAGCCAGCGCATCACTCTCACACTTGACTGCGATCAGCAGGTCATCTGGGCTGGAGGTTTCCGCTTCCTCGCTGAGCAGCCCGGCCTCCGCCAGGATGGACAGGTTCGCCTGGGTGGCCATCACCACGGCCGCGTCGTGCACGCCTTCAAAATTCGTAAGCTCACGCGCTGCCAGCATCAGGCTGACCGAGTCATGATATTCAGCAGGTTTGATCAGGGTTCGAACGACCATTTTCATTCCTTCACGATTCCGGCATCCAGCATGGCCAGATAGACTTTTTCGGCAGTGAAGGGTGGGCCATCAAATCTAATGCCGATGGCATCGTAGATGGCGTTGGCGATGGCCGGCACGGTTGGCACCATCGAGTGTTCGCCGATGCCGCGCGCCCCCCACGGCCCATCCGCCTGGGGCACCTCGACGATGATGGATTGCATTTTCAGTGGGGCATCGGCGGTCGTGGCAATCCGGTAATCCACAAAACTGGCATTTTGCACCACGCCGCCTTTTAATTGCAGCTGTTCGAATAATGCCGAGCTGATCCCCTGCACCAGCCCGCCCTCCATCTGCGCTTTCACCATCTCGGGGTTGATCGCCTTGCCGACGTCAAAGGCTGCCACACCCTTGAGGATCTCGATCTTCCCGCTATCCAGGTCCACTTCGAGCTCGATCGCCTGGGCACCAGTGGTGAAGTGCACCACAGCTTGCTCGCCCTGCCCGGTTTCGGGGTCCAGGCCAGTGACATACGTAGGCATGAAGCTGCCCCGTCCGATGATCGGACCCCCCAGCCAGCCCGAGCCGTCCGGTTTGGGCAGACCGTATACAACGAGCTTTTTCAGTGAGATTTCTTTTTCGGTCTTGAACGAGACCACGCTTCCGTCGATGATATCCAGGTCATCGATATTTTCTTCCCAAGCGTTGGCCACCAGTTCCAGCACCTGTGTTCGAGCATCGTTCGCCGCATTGATGATCGCATTGCCGGTGCTCCAGGTGATGCGGCTGGCAACGGTCTGCCATTCGTAGGGGCTGTAGCGCGTGTCAACCGGGGTTGCCAGCCTGACGCTTTCGAAGGGCACCCCGAAGGCCGCGGCTGCCATTTGGGCCGCCACGGTGAAGGCGCCCTGCCCAATATCCTGGCAGCCGATCCCCAGCGTGATCATCCCGTCCTCCGATAACTCGATCCAGGCGCTTGATCCGGCATTGGGGGGCATGGCAGGTGCCTTCCACATCAAGGCCAGGCCTTTACCGCGGCGCTTGTTCGGGCTGCTGGGTGGGGCTACCTTCCCCCACCCGATCGCCTGGGCCGCTTTCTCAAGGCACTCCGCCAGGCCAGTTGGGTGCATTTTCCCGCCTGTCGCTAATATGCTGTGCTCCGTCAGGCAGTTCCTGCGCCGCAGCTCGACCGGATCCATCCTGATCTGGTACGCCAGGTCATCGATGCACTGCTCCAACCCGGCGTGCATCTCGGGCATGCCGAAGCCGCGCATCGGGCCGCCCACCGGGTGGTTGGTGTACACACAGTAGCTGTCGGTTTTCACATTAGGCACTTCGTACGGCCCGGTGCAGCTGTAACCCGCCGCACGCGTGATATTCACCCCATATTCGGTATAGGCACCGCCGTCCCAATAGAAGGTGTTCTCCATGGCGAGGATCTTACCGCTCGCATCGCAGCCGATCTTGAAATAAGAGATCAGGCCCTGGCGTACGAAGGCGGTATAGAACTCCTCCTCACGCGTCAGGAGTAGCTTCACCGGGTGGCCCCTCACCTTGGTGGCGATGGCCACTGCCAGCGATTCCATGCTCACGCCGGCCTTACCACCGAAACCACCTCCCACCACCGGAGCCACCACCCGCATGCTGCTCTGGTTGATCCCCAATGTTTGGGCGATCAGGTCGCGCTGGGCGAAGGGTGACTGCGAGCTGTCCCACAGGGTCACCTCACCCGAGGCATCCACTTTTGCGATGGCCACATGCGGCTCGAGCGGTACGTGCTGAATGTGCGGGATGCGGTATTTGCGCTCGATGATGGCCGCACACTGCCCCCATGCTTCGGTCATGTTTCCTTTGCGGATCTTGAAATGGTTTGAGATGTTCGTGCCCGCTACCGGCATGATGAAATTCGCCACCACATATTGACCGAGCTCCGGGTGGATAATCGGGGCGGTTGGGCTGGCCCCAAATTCGGGGTCCAGCACTGGCGGCAGCACTTCATATTCCACCTCGATGAGGTCCAGGGCTGCCTCGGCGATCTCAACCCGCGTTGCCGCTACGCCGGCAACGGGGTCACCCACGTAGCGCACGCGGTCGCGGCAGAAGATGTAGCGGTCCTGCAGGTACAGGCCGATGTGACCAGGAAAATCCTCCCCGGTAACGACGGCTTTCACGCCTGGCAGGGCGCGTGCTTTCTCAATATTGATCCGCTTGATCAGGGCGTGTGGGTGGGGGCTGCGTTTGACGCGGGCGTGGAGCAGGGCGTTGCCAAACTGGATATCATCTGCATAGAGTGCCGCGCCGGTCACCTTATCCGGTGCATCGACCCGTTTTGTGCTTTCACCGATTGGATGGGTATGTTCGCTGTTGCCCTTTGCCATAGGTTGCTTCCTTCATGAACGCAGATCAAGCGGTAGTAAACGCCAATGCCGCCTGCTTTTTAGCAGCTACCTTCACGGATTCGATGATCCTCTCGTAGCCAGTGCAGCGGCATAAATTCCCGACCAGTGCTTCACGAATCTCAGCTTCATCCGGGTCAGGGTTGCGCCTAAGCAGTGCTACGGCGGAGATCAGTACGCCGGGTGTACAGAACCCACACTGCACGCCGCCCGCCTCGATCAAGGCTGCTTGGATGGGTGCCAGGTGACCATCCTGTGCCAACCCCTCCACGGTCAGCAGCGTCGCGCCGTCACATTCCACTGCCAGCACCATGCAGCTGTTGATAGGTTCCCCGTTCATCAGCACCGTGCAAGCCCCGCACTCGCCTGCTGAGCAGCCATTCTTCGTGCCCGTGAGTGCCAGGGTCTCACGCAGCATGCGCATCAGGGTCATGTTGGACGGAACGATGACATCTTCCTGGCTGCCGTTGACGGTTAAGCTTATCTTGTGATAATTCATCTGATCCTCTACTCGCCGTGGGCTTACAGTGCTGGTTTGCCGAGCTTTTCTAATACTTCGTGCAACGCTCTGATGGTCAAATTTTTGACCATCCCTTTGCGATAGCGGGCGCTGCTGCGTATATCGTCAATCGGTGCGCATGCCTCAGCTGCCATTGCAGCGGCT
The DNA here is from genome assembly GCA_003105035.1 of Anaerolineales bacterium. Taxonomy (NCBI): domain Bacteria; kingdom Bacillati; phylum Chloroflexota; class Anaerolineae; order Anaerolineales; species Anaerolineales bacterium. Next base: position 60,814 of record PQAL01000042.1, read on the forward strand.
TCCAGCACCGATGTGCTCGTGATGGTTCGCTCAGCCAGGTAGTTTTCAACGTTTAATAACAGGAGAGGTGTTGGGGCGACGGAGGAGAGGGCTACCCGTATGCGCATGCTCGAAGGGAGCTCAACCTCCGGCCAGCCCAGCACGGTCACAGCGACGATGGCCAGGTCGCTGAGCTTGTTACGCCCCAGCTTGAGATACCTGCCCACCGCTCCCTTTTTGGGCGGCGGCAGGTGGATTGCCGTAACCAGGTCTCCATGGGCAAGGGAGGTCTTGCCCGGCCCCAGGAAGAATGAGCTGAGGGCTTCAAAGCGTTTGCCATGGAGGCCGTAGATCTGCAGCCTGGCATCCAAAGCCAGGCAGGCTCCGAGCGTGTCTCCCGCCGGGGAAGCATTACAGATATTGCCTGCCACGGTCGCCCGGTTGCGCAGCTGGTAGCTCGCTACCGATTGGCAGGCCTCCGCCAGGAGTGGGTAGTGCTTCTGCACTGCCGGGGAGGCGATCAGCTGGTTCATTGTCACTGCTGACCCGATCGTCAGGCCTTGCGCAGGATTGAAGGCCAGTTCTCGCATCCCGGGCAGGTTCTTTACATCTACGAGGAACCTGGGCTTCAGGAAACCGTCCCGCATACGCACGAGCACATCCGTACCCCCCAGGAAGGGTCGGGCCTGCTCGGCATGCTGGGCTAAAAACTGGCTGGCTTCCAGCAGGGTGGTTGGGCTGATGTAATCAAATTCGGGCAGCGTTGGGTGAGAATCGAGGCTCATGATCGTACCATCCTTACCGTGATCAGTGAATTCTCCACACAATAGAATGGCGGTTCAACGATATGTGCTATTTATATCAGACTGGATAACTGTTTATCTTTATTCTACTTTACTTTTCCAGCTTGTTGATGACCAGATGGGCAAATCGCTTCTGGCTGGTCAAAAAAGGTTGCACATCAGCCAGCCTGAAGATTTCTAAGGATCATCAATAGAATTCACTCTGATCCTGGAATTTTCGGTTCTATTTCCCCCATAGATGTCATCCTGCCTGACTATCTATGTTGTACCTGAGATAGTTCAGGCAGGATGAGGGGGTTGGTCTACGGTTCCACGGGTCGTCTTCCCCGCGGCTTCAGCAATCCTGCCAGGATAAGCGCTGCACCGCTGATCGTCAGGATCAATGCTGGTATAAATTCGTCAAATCGACGACTGAGGATCGAAGTTACCAGGGCGATGATCAAAAAGCCTACGGCTGGATAGATGGCCCAGCCGGTAGGGCGGCTGGATCGCAGCATCCATAAGATACCAAAAGTGATGGCGATCCCCAGCATAAGGATGCTGGAGTAGCTACCGAATGAGAGTCCGCCGATCATGAAGAAGGTATCGGGGGGGAGTAATGAGACCGCTATCGCCACAACTCCAATGCTCGCGAAACAGCCAGCCGGGATCAACGCCCACCAAGCCTTGGGTGACATAAAGAATGTCACCAAGAATGGTATGGTGAACAGAAACATCACGATGGAGCCCTGGATCTCGCCTGCCTGTAAATACTCGATCAGAGGCAGTGTACCGATAATCGCCAGTACTGAACCCGTGATGAGTGCCCATTTCCGTGTGCGGTTGATTCCGAAGACCACCAGGAATGGTAAAGCAATCCCGTAAAGGAATATGCTCCCGATCACATTCTCATCGATGAGCTCGGATAAGGTGGGGATGAAGCAAACCACCGTCAGGATCCAGGCAGGGATGAGTAATCCCCAATGACGGCGGTCAACCAGGTAACCCACATAGAATGGAATTGCAATGCTTGCTAAAACTACAGATGCGATATAGGGGCTGGCCCCTGGGATAAGGTTAAGCACAAATACCAACGCCAGGGCTGCGCAGGTCAAGGCGGGGAATAGCCAACCCCAGCGCCTGATTCCGCTAACAAAATAACTGACGAAAAATGCCAGGCTGAAGCCAGCAAAGATGGCTGACCACATCTGGTCGGACATAACATCCAGGTCAATCGATTCCAGCTTGGCTGCCAGTACCAGGCCGCCCATGCAGATCAGGATGATTCCCCAGAATACTTTGATGATTGTTTCTTTCATGTTCCTATCTCCCTTATAAATAAAGAAATTTTCTGATGTGAAGTGTGCTCTAAATAGCTGCTGACGGTGAATAAATCCGCATTGTCGTACCACAAGGGCTTATTGACGAGTGCGCGCGGCTGCCAATGATTTATAGTAATTTCATTTATCTTTTTGTATGACATCATCCCTCCTATCCACCACCATTCAAGGTCTTGCAGCCTTATGGAATATCGGAATGAATTCTGCGATCTTCCACCAGCCCGATCCTTAGTATGTTGGTATGTCTTTAGGTTTTTTAACATTACCCCTCTTTAGTTTTGGGTCAGCTCTTTTACGACAGTCCCATAATAAAACAACCTGCCAAAAAAAACATGCCCTGAATTGGGTATTAAAAGGGGATTTCTTCGGTCAGCTACTCAGCGCCGCGGCTGCCTCCACATGGTGTATTTGCAATTGTCTGATGAGCTATAATATCCAGAAAGGCGCAAAATAATAGCGACTATCACTAGCAATGGTTTCCAGAAAACACTGGCAGTTTTCACCGCTGCCATTCCAGTGCTAGGCCGAAAGTCAAGGCTACAAAATGGAATATCTCAATCTCAGGCTGCGATGGTCGATGTTTATGTGGCTCACAATGGGTCGGATTATGTGTCGACCCGGTGACGCTGGACTATTGGATGTGCAAGCATGTGATGTACCCGTGCGCTCCCAGCCAGACTTTTATGAACCCGGATAATAATAACAACCTGCGTAAGTCATTGCTGGGTTGCCAATCGAAAGGCGTGGGAACCATAACGGAAGCGGAGATTAAACTCCACTATTTCGACCTGATAGCAGACCATCGGATATTCTTGCCGAATACCACCAAATCCCGCTAACAGATGCAGATTGTCATAATGGGGTGACCTATAAAAAGCTTGTAACTCTCTATATCCTCGGTCAGCTCCTGAGCATCGTCGTAGCGGGGGTGGCCATGTTCTGGCCCGCCGGGCGGATTGACTGGTGGGCTGCCTGGGCAGTCATCCTCGTCTGGCTGGTGTGGTTCACCGCAGTGGATATCGTCATCCTGCGATCCAACCCCGACCTGCTTCTTGAACGACTGGCACCTCCCAAGCAGGCCAAAAACTGGGATAGGACCCTGCTAAGTATCATCCGCCTGCTGGAGCTGGCACGTTACATCCTGGCCGGGTTCGACTTGCGTACCGGCTGGACGCAAGGCTTTCATCCAGCTGCTCAAATTGTTGCGTTCGTGGTGTGCCTCTTATGTACTGCCCTGTATGTGTGAGCCATGGCCTCCAACACCTTTTTCTCCCAGGTTGTGCGCATCCAAGCAGACCGCGGCCACACGGTCGCAACGGGTGGGCCATATAAGGTTGTGCGCCATCCATCTTACCTGGGAATGGTCTTCTTTGAGTTGGCCTTATCCACCTTACTTGCTTCCTGGCCGGCGATCATCATTGGTGGAATATGTGCTATTTTGTTCATCCTGCGCACCGCCCTTGAAGACCGAACTTTGCAGGCAGAGCTGCCGGGATATCCAGCATATGCCCAGCGCGTGCGCTATCGTCTTGTACCCGGGATATGGCGAACACGATGAAAAAAGGATTCCTCAAGCAAGCCCGCCGTGAGTATAACCCTAACCAGCGCCTGATTTTCCTCATCTGCCTGGCCCCTATTTTCCTATTCATTTTGCCCTTTCTGCAGGTCAGGCTGGGCGCAAAACTCGACCAATGGCTGGGATTGCCAAGTGTTTTGAGTTATCCATACAATCTGATCATCGGCTGGCTGATGATCTTCTCAGGGTGGTTGTTTGCCATCTGGGCGAATTACAGCCAGTATACCATCGGGAGGGGCACACCCGTCCCGCTCATGGCCACCCAGCAGCTGATCGTCCAACCTCCTTACAATTACTGCCGCAATCCCATGGCCTTGGGGTCATTTGTGCTCTACCTGGGGGTAGGTTTGCTTTTTCACTCCCTCGGCGCGGTGCTACTTGTGGTGGTATTCGCAGTCAGTCTCATAACTTATATAAAGCGCGTGGAAGAGAAGGAAATGGAAATCCGGTTTGGACAGGACTACCTGGCTTACAAGCAGCGCACCCCGTTTCTCATCCCCCGATTTTGGCGCTGACCTTTCAGTTTATATAGCCGCCTTCTAGCCGGCTGATCAACCCAACTTGAAGTGCACCAAACAATACCCTGGATATTAATTAGTAGTTTTTACTATCATTTTGTATAATGAGTTAAGCAGGGTGGATATAACGTATCTGCGTTTGAGCGAGAGGAGAATGAATGAGAAAAACCCTAATATTGATTCTCCTGGTTAGCCTGATCCTGGCGGCTTGCTCAGCTAACCAACCCTCACCGTTACCCTCCAACCAGCCACAGGAGCCAGCCGCCAGCAGCCCGGTCGTGATGGCCAGCCCTACCAGCTTGCCTGCTACACCGACCATTGCACTTCCAACATCAACGAACACGCTCACGCCCGCCACAGCCACGCCGATACCCTCTCCAACCCAGCCGCTACCTCAAGGTATGCCTCTGATTGCATACGAACACCGTGTCGCCTCTGAACAACGCCTGGTCTTTCTAAATCCATCCGATGGCACCTCGAAGGAATTCAGATTCCCAACCGGAGCAATATTCGCCACGCCTTTCCTGGCAGGTCTTTCCCCCGACGCCCGGTACTTTGTATATTACGAAGGCGCCAGGCTTGAGATGTATGATCAGCTGGTTGCCGAGCCGTCCAATTTTGTAATGCGCGTCCTGGACCTGGAAAGTCAGAAGGTCATCTTTTCGACGCTGCTTCTCAGCCCGGATTTTCCCCAAAACCTGAAACCGATCGTCGAAATGACGACGGAAGAGTATTGGATGGATGAGCCTGACCGCCAGGCTATGTTGGATAATATGTATTACACCATGCAGCGAACAATGCTGGGGAAAATTCGCAGCGTAGCCTGGTCGCCAGATGGCAGCCTGCTGGCATATGCATCGCAAGACCCGGGTCCCACCTCGGATATGTATTATTACGACCCGGCACAGGGTAATTCATGGCGCGCATCTTCCGAACCGCGCCACGTGTTTAACCTCACCTGGGCGCCTGATTCCGCCGCGATCGTCCTTGAAACCACCCTGTACCAGACCCAGGGGACGCACATTACCACCGATGTGCTGGACCGCCTGGGGACAATAATCCGGACGGTTGAAGACATCGGCTACTTCAGGGAGTGGTTCGCTCCAGACATGATGTTATTCAGTCGCTTTACCGATTCGGGTGATTCTTATTTCGAGCTGGTTCTGGTATCAGCCAGTACTGGCGAGCAAACCATGCTCTGGGAAGGTTCTTTCGCTGATCTTGCGATCGCACCGGACCTATCCAGCTACATGCTCACCAGCTCCCAACCCAGCAGCGGACAACCCCCCGGGCTCTACTTGGTGCTGACCGGCACTGAGGCTCCCCTGCATCTTTCTGAGTCAGTTGGCTGGAACGTGTCGTACGTGGGTGCGGAGCCCTTTAGTTATGTTGGCGGTGCACCCAGCACAGGCATCTTTGGCGACCCTCAAACAGGCGGCTCTTACAGTGTCTCGCTGATCGGTGAGTTAACCTTGTTCGACGAAGGCAATCATTATTTTCTGGCCTCCCCGGATGCCAGGTTTCTGGCTGCCTACGGACCTTATGAAAAAATTGCTGGTCTGCGCATGTTCACGGGCGATGGGAAACCCCTGGTAACCTTGAGCAACTCTGTGATTCGCTGCCTTAACTGGGATCCAGCTTCCAGCGTCCTGGCATACCAGGATGGGAAGAGCCTGTACCTCTGGCAGGTGGGAGAGTCATCCGCGCGCCAGGTAGCTAGCCAGCTCGAAACGAAACTGGAGTACGGCGAGTGCGGTTTTACCTGGGTTGGCATTCATCCCTGAGCGTAACCCCATAGTTACCTCGTCGGAAATTTTTTTCTCGCAAGACATGATTGATACCCTGCTCATTAAGATTTTTTCCACCCAACAGGATTCAATATTGCCTGGATAAAAATGAGAATAAATCAATTTCTATCGCGGAGCTAACAGTCTTGGTAAGGTAAGGAGAAATGAAACACCAGATATTAATACTCGTTGGGCTCGCAACGTTGCTGTCTGCCTGCACTTCATCGGCCATTTCTGGCCCCACATCGACCTCATTACCAACCCTGCTTCCTCCACGCAGTCCCACCATTGAACTCACAGCCACACCTGCCCCGACCCTCACCAGTGAACCCACGATCAATTCCTCGCCGACTCCCACGCCTTCGCCCGTGCCGATCGCGGAACACCGCATCGGTGTCCGTTACGTGGATGGGTTGGGTGAGTTTTATGACAGGCTAGACAATGCGAAGTTTGTGCCGCGCGGCATGAATTATGCCCGTGTGGACCACATCGTTAACGGCAATCACTGGCACTCGACGTTTGACCCTGCCCTCTATGATCCGGACGAAATCGACCGGGCGCTCCATCAAATGGAAGCGGACGGTTACAATGTGGTGCGCGTCTTTTTCGACTGCTGCTCCGCTGCTGGTCAGCAGGTCGGCAGCACCCTGCATGGACTATCCCATAGCTACATGGAGAAGGTGGTCGATTTCCTGAAGCATGCCAAACAGCACCACATCTACGTGATCCTGATCACGGATGGGACGCCTGCTTACGGTGGCTATAATGACGCCCTGTGGAGGGCGTATACCCCTCAGATTAGCGGGAATAATCCCCGCTACCTGACCAGGGGTGGATTGGAAGCTAAGCTGGAGTTCGAAGTCGATTTTATCAGGGCCCTGATCGAGCTCCAGGCACCCATGGACGCCATCTTCGCCTATGACCTGACCAACGAAGTCCATTTTGATACCTTTGAGCCCCCATTTACTTTATCAGCCGGCCTGGTGACAACCGGAAATGGTAAAACCTATGACATGGCGGAACCGGACGAACAGGTACGTATGGCCAGCGATAACTTGATCTACTGGATCGACAACCTGCGCCAGGCCATCCTCCAGTTGGACCCAACTGCCCTGGTGGAAGCCAGCTTTTTCTCCCCCCTGGCACCCATTCCATCGCGGCTTGATGATTCGTATGTCAGCGTAACCGGGGCGGTCATCGCTGGATCGCAGGCCGACTTCATTGAGCTGCATCCTTATCCTGGAAAAGGGTATGACTTGATGGAATATGCTGAATATTATGGGATTGAGGCGAACACCTCCAAGCCAGTATTGATGGGGGAGTTCGGTGTATGGACGAGCGACTTTGATTCGGCGGTCAGTGCGGCGCAATTCCTGCAAAACTGGCAGATCCAATCTTGCCAGTATGGCTTTGACGGCTGGCTGTTGTGGACCTGGGATACCGAGGAATCTGAAGGATTATGGAATGCATTAAGCCAGAATGGTGAGATCGAAAAAGCGCTTGCCCCGATTAACTACCCTGACCCATGCAAATAGCGATGCAGCCACCTATGCAGAATAACACTGTCGTGGTCATAAAACATACCCTTAAATTCCCGCGGCATGTCTGCATCGTGATGCAAGCCAAGTGTGGAAATTGTCGATGAGGTGAAGCCAATGGGCAAAACCTTCTGCGCCGTAATCACCCTTGGATTTCTACTGGCAGCCTGCACGCCAACGACGACTGTTGGCATACCAGCCAGCAGCACTCCGGGTGCTGCCAGTGCAACCGCGCCCCGGGCTTCAACTCAGCCTTACACCCAGACACCCATAAGCCCATCTACCCAGACCAGTTCGCCATCTCCCATGGAGACTCCTGCGCCTATCCCTGAAATTTCTTTCAACCTCACCCGCTTTGCCCAGCTGGGAGGCAGCATTAAAGGCATCAGCATTGCGGGTGATGTGGCCTACGTCGGGATGGGCCCACGCCTGGCGGAGATCGATATCAGCCAGCCAGAGCAGCCAATATTAATGCGGCAAAGCGAAGCGCTACCGGGCCTGGTCACCCAGGTCCTGCAAATCTCGGAAGATACTTTATTGATCAACGCCGGCAAGTTCTTGCTGGTGATGAATGCTTCTCCCCGGGCCGAATTACGGCCGCTCGCCCAGCTCGCCCTTGAGGGAGCCATCACGGCCATGGCGTGGGATGAAGAAAGTCGCATCCTATATGCCGGTCAGTCGATCTACCAGCGCCAATCAGCCTACACTGGGCTTATCGCGGCTGCTAAACTTTCCCCGGAGAACCAGTTTACCGTGCTCAATTCAGTTACCATGCCCGAGTGGCCCATGAGCATCGCCCTGGGCAGCCAGGGTTTATATGCCGGTGCAGAAGGAGAACTGGGCGGCCTGTACTACGTCCCGGTAAGTGGCACTGGTGAGATGTCTATCCCTAACCAGGTGATCGCTTCGACCCCTGAAGAACCGCTACAACCGCTCAGCCTGCGCGTGATCGGTGAGCGCTTATATCTATGCTACCGCGATATCCGGGCCTATGACGTTACCAACCCGGAGGAACCTGCGAAGATCTGGACAGTTTCTTCAGGGGGAGACGTGGTGGCGGGCTTCAGTTTTGTGGGAGATAAGGCCTACTACTTCGGCTGGACTATCCTGAGCGAGTATGTTCAGGATGTTGCTAGCTTGCCACAGCCCATCCTGGGTGACGCGGTGGGAGAAACGGTATCTGTCACGGCTATCCATAATGGAAATTTCCTGGTTGCCTACAATGACCTTGAGATCTATGCTGACTCTGGCACATCCCCCTTGCAGCTTCTGGGCACGTACCAGGCGCCGATAATCCACGCCATCGATGCCACTGCGAACGACCAGGCAGTGTACGTGGTTGACAACGGGCTGGGAGCCAGCAATAGCCCCGTGACATTACGGGCTTTCAGCCTGGCCGATCTCACCCCCCTCGGGCAGGTGAAGACGGAGCTGGCCAGCTGGTACCGCTACGTTGGCATAGCGCTTGAAGGCGATAGGATCTACCTTGCAGAAGAGCAGGCCTTATGGGTGTATGACATCCGCGCTCCCCAGCCGGTGTTGCTGGGCAAAGTGGATATTGGCCAGGGAGCGATTACCGCAATCGCAGCCATGCTGAGGGGTGGCCAGCGATTGCTGGTTGCTGCCCAGCAAGCCGAAGATGATTTAAGTGTGCTTACGCTGGTTGACCTATCCGATTGGCAAAACCCGATCAAGCTGGGCGATCCGGTTATTCTCGATCAAGGCGATTCCCAGCAAATTATTTGGGAAGGAACCCATTTGTCCGTCCGTCTGGATGGAAGCTATCACTCAAAATTCGATACGATCTACACGCTTGATTTTGATGGGCAAAGCCTGGAATTGCGTGAATCGCTCATGTTGGAAGACTATATCCACCATCTGGCAGCCAGTGAAGGCTCGCTTGCCGTGACAGGCACCCGTAGTTTTTTAAGCGAGGACTACCTCTCGATGCTCGAGCCAGGGCCGTTGAGAGAGCTATCACAAACGACTTACCCCGATCATGGCGTGGGTTTAGCCCTGATTGGGGATTTAGCCTGGATTGTCGTCGGGGGTGATTATGGAGCGGCCCAGCTACGGGTGTATGAGGTCAGCGATCCTGTCCACCCGCAACAGGTGGAAGTAATGGATATCGCTCAAAGTGAAAACTTTACCGTTCCGATCATTGAAACCAGCGCGTATGTTGTCCTGGCGAATGGTTCCGGAGGCATCGAGCTGTTGGAATACAACCAATGATCTAAAGTGATCGGCGCGTCGGAGGAATAGGGGTGAGCTAAAAAGCCCAACCTACCCTGAACGCTGACCATCCCTTCGTGCATCCAGCCTGCTCAGCAGCGGTCGCACTCGCAGCCTCACCCCTTATGTACTTGAGCAACAGGCTGTTTCCGCGCGTGGTCCCTACTTATTCATCCTGAGCACTGCCGGAAGCCAGATGTACTTTATGCTACGCACCGTAACCACCCGCCCATTGCCAGTGTCGGCAATCACCAGGTCGCCATCCTGGTCAACTGCCACGCCACGTGGGGCGTTAAAAAATCCCGAGTAACCATCATTCGGCTGGTCATACGCAGCCAGGAAGTTGCCATCCAGGTCAAGCACGACAATGCGGTTATTGCCAGTATCCGCTACAGCCAGGATTCCCGGTGGGCCAAACGAAACGCTGGTGGGAGCGTTGAATCCCGAGGTAATCGAGCCGAGGTAGCTGAACGTTTCCCCATTAAAGCCAAGGATCACCAGGCGGTTATTACCCCGATCGACCACGAAAACTCGGCCACTCTGGTCTACTGCCAGGCCCTGCGGGTCGTTGAATTGGCCCGCGCCATTGCCGTAGGTGCCGAACTCAGAAAGGAAGTCTCCCTGGCTGTTGAATGCCTGCAGGCGGTTGTTACCACTGTCAGCCACCAGGATGCGTCCGCAGCTCAGGCTGTCACCCAGGCGAGGCGTGTCGCTGATGCGGAACTCATCAATGATCGCATCGATAGTCTGCTCGCTGCTAAGATCCGTGCCAATTGCAAAGCTATCTCCCGTTGGATTCGCAGTCCCTCCACATACAGTTTGCGCCACCTGGAGTCCGTCTTCGAAGAGTGCCATCTCAGGCCCGTCCCAGGTGATGGCCAGGTGGTGCCATTCACCATTTCGCCAGTCTGCCACGTTATGTGGAGCACCGCAGCTTCCGCCACCAAAAAACCGGTCGAATACCAGGTTGCTGATCGGGTCCTTGCGCAGGTGAAAGATATTATCGCCTTCTCCCCACCAAAATAGCGTATGATTGCCGCCATCATCACCATCCCAGATGGGTTGAATCCAGAATTCGATCGCGCCCTGTTGGTGGTTTATGTTTCCCTCAACTAAGTAGGTCAGGGTATCCGTGTCATCGATCAGCACCCCCTGGCCGTACCGGCCTGTGTCAAAGCTAGTGCCTTGATGCGCTCCAGGTTCTCCTTGTTCACCGTTATAAGAACCGTCAAAATGGAGCAACAGCGAGGTATGCTCATCGTCTTCATAAGGACCGCCAAAGCTGCATGCCTCCCCCCAACCTGCCACGCCGCTGGGGGTCTCAAATTGGCCCGGGCCGGAACCCTGCTCACCAAATTCCAGCAGCGGTGTTCCGTCAAGCTCAGCTGTCCTTACGGAGTGGGTGTCAGTGTACACGTCGCCGGGGTGGCTGAACAGCAGGTGGTTGCTGGCCGTCATCGCCATGTACTGCGAGTACTCCAGGTGAAAGTGGACCGAGCCGACATACTTTTGGAAGGTACCGCCTCCATCCTGGCGGATCAGTGCATAACCGTTGCGCGGGTCAAGGATGTAGCGCCCTCCATCGGATGTGATTGCCACGGAGGTAGGGTTGGTAAGGGTGGGTGCCCAGGCAAAGTTGCTGAAGCCGCTTTCGGTGCCTGTGGAGCTGACCGCGGTCACAGCGTACACCTTGCTGCCGTATGAGCCGGCTGGGTAGTTATCCTCGAAGCACATGCTATCCGTCACCTGAGCGATCTGCTCGTAGGCGAACATTGGCGCTGAAGCACGGTACACCCGGTAGCTGGAAGGCACCGGAGGTGTGCCGGGTTGCCAGCATATTTTTGCTCCATCGCCCTGTACCTGCGGGTTGCTCACCCGCGGTGCCTGGGGTGCCAGAAGGGGTGGTACATGGCTGCTAATCACAAATGTGTGACTGATCGTGTCACCCATCCAATAAGCCAGGTTGAATTCCGTGATATCCAGCCAGCGAAACTCCTCGTGGTCTTCCTGTTTCAGGCTCACCAGGAACAGGTTCTGGCTGCCGATGATATCCACCACCCCAAAGGGATTGTCGTGAAGCACATGCCCGTTGGCGGTGGTGGTTCCGCCATTAACCGTCCTGTTGGTGAGTAGAAAACGGCCTGAGCTATCCGTGGTGCCGTTGATATCCGGCGGGTCATCAAAGGCGGATTGGCCTGTCCAATCGGGCGTGCCGTTGCGCTGCCAGAGCTTCACCTTCACATCCTGGGCCGGGTTGCCCTGGTTATCCAGCACCAGGAAATAGTTCTCGAGTGGGATGTCAAACAGGTAAGCACCGTAATAACCGTTACGGTAACCCTTATAGGTGGATGCGCCTCCCACCACATGGCTCGAGTACCGGTACCACTCCGTATGCGGCCAGATATCACCCCCGCCCATCAGGTCGGGGCGTGGCCAGGCGAAACTGAAGTTGACCGGGTTGCCCAGGTGATCGTTAACCTTTAACGCCGAAGGCTCAGCACCGATGGCGTACAGGTCGATGATCGCCACCTGGTGGCTCATCTCGTGGATCAAAGCCCAGTCAATATCCGTGGCGGGGTCATACCAGCCACTCGCCCCGTGCCGGTAGTCGGCGTTGATAAACCATCCCCCGTCTGGCCCAGGGATCGTGGGGTACGCGTTGCTTAAGGCGATCTTGTCGATCCGCACCCGTAGCGTCGCTCCATCGGGTGCCACCGGGTAGGTTGAATATTTGAAATCCCAGTTCATCATCGTCATTTGTTTCTGGATCCAGTCCTCCGCCGACCTCGGCCACTGCGGGTCGACCGGTTCGTTGTAAGCGGTGTACATTGCCGGTGTGAAGAAGAAGTGGAAGCTCATGGCGTTGGTCGGGTCTTCCAGAGTGTTGTTACTCTCAAAGCTCTCTGAGATCAGGTCGTCCGGATCGGCGCTGAAGGCTACATTATGATCGCCCAGCGCCTGCTGCCCGTCGGCAGACATCTCATGTCCCCAGGGCCACTTGTAGGTCGTGGTGATCTCCTGCGCAGGGGCTAAGCCCGGCAGGCTACCACTGGCGACCTCAACGGAATCAATATACCAGGCGTAATCGAACGTCGGGCTTGGAGCGGTTCCCTTGTTGATGATGTGAGCTGTGAAGGTTACGATCTCTCCCTGCTCAGGCCAGCGCTGGTCTTCTTCTGTACCAGGGCATAAAAAGGGTATGCCTGGCTGGCCGGGGACGTCCCACGGATACTCGACACAGTAGGCCTGGTATAGCGGACTGCGATTGATAAAGGTGACGTCCAGGTCGATATCTTCCAGGGCGGACGAGCGCATTTCTGGAAGGGATGCCTGGAGTGTACTGGATGTATTACCGCTCGAGCTGAACGCCAGGGCACGGCTGGCTTGTTGCCCTAATAAAATGAGCAGTGTGAATGCAACCGTCAGCCCCAGGCACAAGCAAACACTGGCTAGTAGACCCCGCTTGGATTTCATATGATTATCCTTTCGTATATTACCCAGAAAAAGGAACTTACTATGCTATTGAGATTAACGGGCTTTTGTTGCAGGGAGTTCCCACGTCAGGCAGAATGCCCCCATTAACAATGATTATACAGATTTTTTTCCGAAAATCAACTACATCCTGCACATTTTCGGATAAGAATGATGCTTAAAGAATGTCAGTCCAGAAAATCACACAACTTATAACAATATGTGCTATTATTCACCAATACCAGGTCTCACAAACAATATCATTTCCGATTGCTTATCACTATATATTGACGACACCAAGGTATAGCATTGCCAGCCCGTGATTCGAACAACGACTTCATCAGAAAGGACATAGCCTTCGAAGAAAATTAGCCCCCACATTTGAAAAACCCCCGATAAGAGAACGAGCGACTGATTTCCATAAAACACAGGAGGATAATCATGAAAATCATAAAAACACTCTTATTGTTATGTGGGATTTTCGCCCTGCTTGGCTCTGGCCAGGCATCTGCGCAAATCGACCGAATATTTTCCATTAATTCATCCCCCAATATCCCAAATGATATCGATTGGTATTTTGAAACGAACCAGGCAGGTGATACCTCACCTTTAGATCACCGCGCCCTGACTGTTGGAGACAAGTGTGATGTTAATGATGATGGCTATGATGATCTGATCGTCGGGAAGCGTGATTACAACAGCCTGGCCCTTGATAATGGGATTGCCTGGCTTTTCCTGGGCAGCGCCAGCGGATTGCCTGCTTCCCCCAGCCTTACTTTCAGCCCTCCCTACACAGACCAGTATGGCTTTTTTGGTGAACAGGCGAAGTGTGCCGGGGATGTTAATGGGGATGGTTATGATGACCTGATCATCTCCATGGACAATTACGACAGCACAGCATCTGATGAGGGTGCTGTCTACGTCTATATGGGCTCCGATACTCCGGATACAACCTACGATTGGATGGCGCGTGGCAACAACACCTATGCCCATTTTGGTGTATCGGTAGACAGTGCTGGCGATATCACCGGGGATGGGTATGATGATATTATCGTCGGCGCGAATGGCAATGATTACGCCGGAGTCACTGCCGCATACGTCTGGTACGGTAGCGCAAGTGGTTTAGGTGCCAGCGGTTTGCCCATTAATGCCGATTGGACTGCTACGGATAGTACATTTTCGATTGGTTTCGCCTATCAAGTACGCGGGATCGGCGATGTGAACGGCGATGGCTATGACGATGTGCTGGTTGGGGCGCATCTGTATGATGGCCCCACTAATCAAGGTGCAGTTTTTGTGTACTACGGCTCTGACACCGGGCTGGGACTCACCGGAACAACCGCCAACGCCGACTGGATGGCTGTCGGCGAGCAGGCCAGCGCCTATTTTGGTTATGGATCAGATGGCGTTGGAGATCTAAATGATGATGGCTATGATGACCTGGCTGTAGGTGCTTACGCGTACGACAATCCAGAGGTTAACGAAGGAAAAGTCTTTGTTTGGTATGGTTCCAGTACAGGGCTGGGGGCCAACGGCACCCCTTCCAATGCCGACTGGACTGCCGAGTCGAACGTCGTAAGCGCTGTGTTAGGCTATGCGGTGGTCCCGGCTGGGGATGTGAACGGAGATGGGTATGACGATTTACTTGTGACCGCAAGTAGTTACACCGGGGGTGGCGCCTGGTTTGTGTGGACCGGCTCGGAGGCAGGACTCGGCGATAATGGCACCCCACAAAACAGTGACCGGTCTGGTTACAGTGATCAGGCTGATGCGAACCTGGGGCGGGATAATGCGAGCGCTCTGGATGTCAATGGTGATGGCATGGATGATATTATCGTGCCCGCCAGGTTATATTCGAATGGTGAATTCTCTGAAGGGATGGTGTTTGCGTATTATAACGTGGCGATCAGTTTTAGTTCTGCCTCCTACACGATAGGCGAATCAGACACAACAGCTACGATCACAGTAACCCTCACAAGTCCCCGGTTAGTTACCATTCAAGTGGACTTCGCCACATCCGATGGTACGGCAACTGCAGGAACAGACTATACAGCTGCATCGGGAACATTGACATTTCCCGCGGGCGAAACCAGCAAAGTCTTCACGGTGACGATTCTCTCCGACGATAAACATGAATCTACTGAAACGATCAATATAACTCTCTCATCTCCTATCAATGCCATCTTAGGTTCACCATCGTCAGCAGTATTGACTATTTTAGATGATGACAACAATAATATTTATACGCCTATGATACGGAAATAAATGGCAAATAGATAGTTATCAAAGGAGTGATCCTTGATATCGGGGTAATTCTTATTTCGATGGTGAAGTAACAGAAAGAATAGCCTGTATTTTTAAGCCGGATTCTGGCTAAGGTCGTGATCCTAATACCATCCGACGACCGAAGCCAGAATCCTTTCTTTATGTAAACCATCATCCAGGGGCGATACTTCAACGGTCTGCTTGATGAGTATCATGCGATCGATGCAGTCCAGGCCATTATTTATGCTTCACCGCCGAGGGGAGCGACGCTGACTGCGGGTAAAATGCAGTGTCTTTAACGGCCTGTGTGGCCTTGGTGGGAGAAAATGAAGTATCCTAAAAATGTGGTTCGGTATGAAATGTGTGAGGGGGGTGCGATTGTTTGCATAGCGGTTTGTTTTATAGCTGTTCCAGGATTATACTTGCTTAGCTCTCCCAAGTGAAATTATAAACAAGGGTAAATAAGTCGGTAATACTTTTCTTGCAGCGTTTTGAAGGGATTTTTCTATCGATTCCATCGGCTGTGCTTTCGAATAGCTATATAATCTAGCTAACTTCATTCCCACCCGGTTTGAACGGAACTGTGTGGGTTATATTTTCGTCTTCCCCATGATGACAAGAGGAGGCTGTATGAAGACGAATAAAAGACTTTCTTTTGTGTTCCTGGCTCTCTGCCCACTTCTGACCGCTATCATCTTTCTCCTGGTGATTTCCGGAGTCGCCCGGGCCGATGTAGGTGTGCACCCCGTGCTCCCTGGTGGCAGCAGCCTCCAGCCTGAAGGAGATACCCCTGTTCAGATGGAGGCGGAGATCGTCGCGCTGACGGTGCGCCTGGCCACTCCGGACGATAATGCCATCCTGCAGCTGAACCCGCAGGCTTATGGGCTGGACCTGTACCCCGTCTGGTACCCGCTGGTTGCCGAGGTCCAGGCAAATTTCAGCATGCTTAACCCCACCACCAGCACCATCGAGCTCACCACCTGGTTCCCCCTGGCTTCCGCCCTGGAAGGCGTTGATTGGGAGCTCAACCCTGACGAGAGCGTGCCGCGCATCGCCAGCTTCCAGGTGGCCGTGAACGGTAGCCCTGAGGATTTCTCGGTGGCCGAGCTGCCCAACCCAAAAGGGGCTGATAAACCCGACCTGCCGTGGGCCAGCTTCCCCGTCGCCTATGCTCCCGGTGAGGCCACGCAGATTCGGGTCAGCTACCTGGTGCCGCTCACCCAGGCCATTAAAAGCAGCGAGTATGCCCTGTACTATGTCTTCCAGACTGGGGCGGGTTGGGACGGACCCATCCACAAGGCCGAGCTGGTGCTGGACCTGCCTTACCCCGCTTCAGAAGCCACCCTGCAGCGCGTAAATCCCCAGAAGCTGAGCATCCCCTACCCCATGTCTTACCCCGGGTCAGTCATCCCATCTCAGGCAGTGACGCAAGGCAACCAGGCGCGCTGGACCTGGACGGATTTTGAGCCCACCCCCCAGGATGATTTTGCGGTGTGGCTGGTTGACCCCGCGCTGTGGAATGAGCTTGAGGTAGCTCAATCCGCCGTGCAGGCTGACCCGCAGGATGGGCAGGCCTGGCTGGAGCTGGCAGGCATTTATCATTCTCTAGCCACCCGTTGGCTCTACCGCCCATCAATCTTCAGCCAGAGCTACCTGCCCGCAGGCCTGGAAGCGTATCAGACGGCCTCCCAGCTTTTACCAGAGCATCCCACCCCTCATATTGGTCTGGCGTTGCTCAGCCTCTCCCAATACGTGGCAGAGGCCAACGCCCCCGCCGAGATGATGCAGTTTTTCTATGATCAGATGCAAATCGCCCGTGAACTGGAAGCCCAAAACCCTAGCCTGGCAGAAGAGGGTGGCTTGCCCAGCCGGATCGGCGATGATGCCCTGAGCTATTACTTTAACTCGATCACCGCCACAGCTAATTTCGCGGCTTCCAGCACCGCCGAAGCCAAACAAACCCAGGCAGCCGCGATCACCTTTACCCCTACACAGACCTCCACTCCTCAGCCCAGCGTTACACCTTCCCCGCTCTCGTCCCCTTCTCTTTCTCCGCTGCCCCCCAGCCCTTCACCTTCCGCTGTGGTCCAGCCAGAGACAGCCGATTTCCTCGGCCGGGGGCTGTCGACCATCATCATCCTGGGGGCTGCTTGCTCGATTCTTATAATCCTCCTGGTGGTAACCCTGGCTGTCTTTTCCAGAAGAAGTCACACGCGGGCATAGCCTCCGCTTGCCTCAGCGAAAACACTGCTTAAGCGCCTTATTTTCAAGCGTGTGGCCTGGTTTATCAACATGGGCGTGCCTTGTGATCTTTTATTGGTGAGCTGATCCCCAAAAAAACTCCCCCGGGGTGGTCCTCCAGCCGGGGGAGAGTATGAAGGGTAAAGCGCTGATGGTTTCCTGGTTGAATTTTTTAGGGGTTTACTTCCCCCGGTGAAAAGTTCCCTCCTGATATCCGACCGATTCCTACAACTTTGCGTGCCTGAGCTGGTTGATTCGGCGCAACAATTGGATGACAACTACCACGTAAATCGGTATCAGGATCATATAGCACAGCTTGGCGAATAAGTAAAAAGCGTTGACAATTTCCAGAGTACCTGATGATGACAATGGTTGCTTCGGAAAAACCCTAAATGCAATGAACACCAAAAAAAACAGGAAGAAGGCCATATAACCGAGCAGGCGCTGGTATTTACGGATCTTCGATTCACGGTCAGTGAATATCTCCGAGGCGTTATTGTTACTGTTAAAGGTACGCCAGTATCGCCAGTTAGACATCTCACCAATATACTGCCATCCTGCATCAGTAAAGATCTGCTGGTATTCCTGGATTTTATCCGCCCGATTGAGAGGCATATAGTCTAATCGGTAGGTATACCGCCGGGGTTCGCCTCGCTCGAACGTGTATATGCAGGGCAGATGCACTGAATTGAGATGCAGGCCTTCCGATGACATCTCCTCCAGCCAGGTTTCTTCTTTTTCATCTTGCCATGGCCAGAACCATTTGGTCCGTTTGATTGTTAATGCGTCCATCTTTCCTCCTTTTATTTGCCTTATTCCAACACGGATCCACTGCGGACCATGATTGATAGGCGCTTGACCTGTTGCTTCAAAATTTCGCGTCCCTTTTCGGTCAGTGCGTAGATCTTTCGACGTTCCTCTTCGCCAATCTTAATAATTAGGGCTTCCTTCTCCAAGGCCTGCAGCGCTCCATAAAGGGTACCAGGGCCGATTTCTACGCTACCCTCACTGAGACGGTCTACTTTTTGCATAATGCCGTAACCATGCAGGGGTTCAGTAAGCGCTAGCAGGATGTAATAGGTGCTTTCTGTCAGGGGAATATATTTTTTATAGTTGTAGGGTTTGTCCATATCTTGCTCCGGTCAGAATTGTTTATACCGTTAGACGCTATAGCGGTTTGTGATATAGCGAGATACGATATAACGTATGCCGATATAATATCATACGGTACTTTGTCTGTCAAGATGTTTTTAATATGAATTTTTGATCTGGTTGGGAATACCCTGGCTCACGAAGATGCCTGATGGGCCTGATTCAAAAACATACCTGAGTCAGATCTG
Organism: Anaerolineales bacterium; assembly: GCA_003105035.1. NCBI lineage: Bacteria > Bacillati > Chloroflexota > Anaerolineae > Anaerolineales > Anaerolineales bacterium. Next base: position 79,883 of record PQAL01000042.1, read on the forward strand.
GGATGGACATATGATTTCTGCGGCTGGTGGTTCACAGGCACTTGCATGTGAGTTTTTTCTAAATGATTATTCCCAAATTATTAACCTTTCGGTTCAGTATCAATGGGATAATCCTACAGAACAAAGGAGGAATTATATGAAACAGCGTAAGATTAATGGTACTTTGGTAGGCGAGATTGGTCTGGGCTGCATGGGCATGAGCCAGTCTTACGGCCCCAGTGATGATAACGAATCGTTGCGCGTGCTCGATCGTGCCGTGGAGCTGGGCTGTAATTTTTGGGACACGGCCGATGTATACGGTGCGGGTAAAAATGAGCTGCTGGTAGGCAAGGCCTTGAAAAAGCACCGCCAGTCGGTCTTCCTGGCTACCAAGGTTGGGAATGTATATGACCGCAACCTCACCACCCACCAGGATCAGGTGCAGGCGAATGCCGGTTGGATCGTTGATGGCACGCCAGCATATATCCACAAGTGCATCGACCTGAGCTTGCAGCGCCTGGGAGTGGATGTGATCGACCTCTACTATCTTCACCGGGTGGACCCGCAGGTCCCCATTGAAGATACGATGGGTGCCATGGCTGACCTGGTGCGTGAAGGCAAAGTTCGCTACCTGGGGCTGAGCGAAGCTTCTGCCGATACCATTCGGCGTGCAGTCAAGGTCCACACCATCACTGCCCTGCAGTCTGAATATTCACTGTGGACGCGCCACGTGGAAGCAGAGATCCTGCCCACCTGCCGTGAGCTGGGCATCGTCTTTGTGCCTTACTCACCCCTTGGGCGTGGTTTCCTGACCGGCACCGTCACCGACATCGATCAACTCAGCGAGAACGACTTCCGCCGCCGGAATCCTCGCTTCCAGGGTGAGAACTTCCAGGAGAACCTGAAGATCCTGCCTGTCATCCAGCGCATCGCCGACAGGCAGCATGCCACCCCCGCTCAGGTTGCCCTGGCCTGGGTGCTCAAGCAGGGGACCGACCTGATCCCCATCCCTGGCACCAAGCACTTGCGCTACCTTGAAGAAAACCTGGCCACGGCAGAGATTACCCTAACTCCTGCTGACCTGGGTGACCTTGATCGCATTCGCCCCCATGGTGAGCGCTATCCGGAGGTCAACCGGGCATACGTGCAAAAATGAGCCAATGAGCCTCCCATAAATCCCTAAATATAAGGCCGGATATCTTACGATCCGAGAGCTCATCAGTATAGATCCATCGCATTCCAGCTACAGCCCATTCCGCTCGTTCCCACCGACTTGATGTAAGGTCGAAGCATTCGGATGAATTTCGGTATAACTGTATTTCTTCATATCCGAATGCTTCGCCCCAACCATGCGTTTTATGGTTAATATGTTATAAAATTATCGCTGGATCATTTATACGCTCGACCTGTCGGACATCAGATATCGATCACTGACAATGGTATGACATATCAACAGCTATTTTGCAGTGTATTAACTTCGCTAAAGGAGGCCATCTTCCCATGAGCCCTGTCCGCATGGAACGCCTCGAAGCGGGTGTGCGCACGCTGATCGCCTTCACCGAGGCCTTCAACCACCGCGACCTGCCCGGTATGCTGGCCCTGGTCAACGAGTCGTGCGTCTTCGAAGACAGCACTCCCGCACCGGATGGCAAGCGCCTGGTGGGCAAACCGGCACTCGCTCAATACTACCAGGAGCTCTTCGCCCGGTTGCCGCAGTCGCACCTCAAGATCGAAGAATCATTCGGTTTTGGCTACCATTGCATCCTGCTCTGGCGCCACGACTGGGATGAGCCTGACGGCCGACAGGCTCACCTGCGCGGTGTCGATATCTGCCGCGTGCAGGATGGTTTGATCCATGAGAGGCTGTCTTACACGAAAGGGTGAAACAGGCTGATCGCCCATCTATAGCAACGTTGAATTTTCATCCTCCGTTCCATCCTGTCGTAGGGGCGGGTCTTTGACGGGTCTTCCGATAATGAAGGGGTCATCACATTTTGTTATCAATATCTCGCTCACTCACTGGTGACCCGCCCCTACAACTCTCAATCGGAAATGCTTCGCCCCAACCAAAGTGATACGGGCGTAGGGTTTTTTAAAACATTCGGGCTGCCCACTTTCTTACCGGGCAGCCCGATTGAAGTTAATTTACTTTCTCGACCATGGCAAGAAAGCTGGCTCGCCCCACTGATACCTGCTCACTTGCACGTTGTCAATTCGGCCGCCATTGTAGCCGTCCATACCGATGCCTGTGTCTCGCGCCACGGGTGCACCCGTACAGGTATACACTTGCGTGCCCGTGCCGCCGTTGATCTTGGTCAGCAGGATGGTCACGTTGTTATTCACATCGACCGAGACGCGGAGATGGGCATTAACAAAGACTCCGGAGAGGCCGAAAAATCCCAACCCGAACGGTGATGCATTATTGTGCTGGTAGCATGCACCAGAGTCGAACGTTCCATTTCCATCATTATCCTGGATTTTTACAAATATAAAATCACTTCCAGGATCGTAATTCAGGGTAAAACCGGAATATTGAGTCCCTCCACCTGGGGTGAGCGAAATGTCGCCTTCCATCACTTTCGCAGTGACGCTATTAAAACTTGTTATGGCCGCGTCGGTTATACCCAGGCTACCAACCGCGATCTGGTTCACCACGGTATAGTTCGCTGCCCGGTAGCTCCAGGTTGGGCCTAAGGGGCCGTCCACGTGGTTAAACTGGTCCAGCAGGACGGTGCGGTTAATACGTACATTATCCATCTGGCCACCACCGTAGCCCACGATACCCGCCAGATCGCCCTCGGCTACCGGGGCGCCAGCACAGGTATATACCTGGACCCCAGCCCCGCCGTTAATCCGTGAGAGCACGATGGTTACCACGCGGGCGGGGTTCACGCTCACGTGCAGGTGGGCGGTAGTGAACGGTGACGAAAGGCTGAAAAATCCTGGACCAAAAGGACCACCGTTATTACCTATATAACAGCCAAAATGAGTAAATTGGCCGTTACCAACATTATCCTGGGCTTTAAGGAAAAGGTCAGTCACACCGGCTTGATAGTTGAGGACGAAACCCGTGTACTGGACACCGCCACCGGGTTTCAAAGAGATATCCCCCTCGATTTCACTGGTCGCCAGGCCATTGTAAGTCGCTAACGCCAATACGTTGTATCCTTGGGCTACGCCGTTGACAATAGTAAATTCGCCGTCTCTAATCACCCAGTTGGAGCCAAGGGGACCATTGGCGCGTGAGAAGTTATCCTCGAAGTTGTTGATGACCTGGAAGTTATCCACCCGCCCCCCGCCGTAGCTGGCCATACCCACACCATACCCCTCCGGGCCAGGCGCAGTATTGCAAAGATAGTGAGCTGAGTCTGTGCCTCCGTCAATCTTCGTGAGCCAGACACTTACCAGGCGCGTTGCCCCGACGTCGATCTTCATATGTGCGCTGATGAAAGGTGTGACGTCGCGAAATCCGTCAAACGAACCCGAGTTATTCCCTCTGTAACAACCAAGCTTCTCAAAATTCCCGTTTCCGTCATTATCCTGGAACTTGATGAACAGGTTGTCGACGCCTTCGTCATAGTTCAACATCAGGGCAGCGTACTGGAGGCCCCCGCCCGGGGTGAGCGAGATATCAGCTTCCACCCGGTTACTGCCCAGGCCATTATACAAGGCCACGTTGTTTGCAAAGGTAGAAGACACGGCCTTACTACCCTTAATCATCATGCTCCCCAGGCGCATCCGCCAGTTTGCGCCAAGTGGTCCATTTTGAATATTAAAATTGTCTTTGCTGACCGGTGTTGCCGGGGAGGTCGACAGGTTATCGATGCGCCCGCCACCATACGATCCGATCCCGACGCTAGAACCTTCGAAGGCTGGAGCGCCACTGCATACATAGGTCTGGGTGCCTGTGCCGCCATCAATGTGCGATAGCTTTATGGTGACCACCCGGGCTGCGCTGACCTTGACGCTCAGGTGTGCAGAAGTGAAGGATGAGGACAGGCCAAAAAAACCCAATCCAAATCCGGCGCCATTATTACCAAGGTAACAACCACCTGTATCGAAACGACCATCGTGGGAATTATCCTGGATTTTTATGAACAGATTATTCACACCTGCGCCGTAATTCAAAACCAACGCCGAATATTGGACCGTGGTCCCCTGGGTGGAGATATCCGCTTCCATGTTATTGACCCCGATGCCGCTGTAAACTGCCAGTGCTGTTGTAGTATAGCCAGATGTGGTTTGAGCACGGTTGCTGGCGATTGAAATGGTACCGTTCACCGGGCTCCAGCTTGCACCCAGGCTGCCATTCGGCCGGTTGAAGTCATCCAGGTTGCCGGGGGTAGAGGCGGGCAGGTTCACCTCGTCAGGGTTTTGGTAAATCTCCCCTGCAGTGGTTAAGCTTGCGTCCAGGGCTGGATCGAGCACCTCGGGCACTGATAGCAGTGCTTCGTCCGGGGTGACCGCAAAGGGTATGGCGGCAAGGTCGGGGGCGACAGGCAACGTGCTATCGAGCGAGCCATCCGTTGTTAGTTGTGTGGTAACCGTATACACGGCGCCAGGTTCCGCAGACACCTCCGGGATCGCCGGTGGCAGGTATGGCTGCCCATTTTCATCCAGGATGGAATAATCGTGCATATCCTCAGGGCCACTGGCGGTCGGCCAGGTCGAGGGGGCTGCATCTTCAATAACCGGAGTTGGACCCGGTTCGGTTAAATCGACCGGGGGTTCATCTCCGGGCGTTTGAGCGCTGCCCACCGATGATGGCTGGATTGCAAAGGTGAACATGAACAGCAATACGAACGCAATTCGTAGCATCTGAGAAAACTGTGAAGTGCGAGACATTAGACCTCCTTACTCGATTGTTGGTTGAAAAACGGTGTGCTTATCCCATGTGTAAATCATATTAATTATACATTAATTATGAATATTTTTACCAGTGAAATATAGAATTTCCCATATTAATTGAATAGAATGCGAATTTCGCAATCCTGTTTGTACCTAATAGAAGTCGCAGATTGGCGTCGCTTAAGCAGCCCTTGGATAACCCGGGGGTGCTAGATCATTCACGGATGGGTGGGTTTCATCTTTTATTTAGACATATCAAATTTCATATTATGGTACTCCAATTATCTCCCATGCGAATACCTATCATTCTCGCTTGACTTTAATCCATAATAATGCTAATTTTATAATGCCTGAGCATAACATAGATAAATTAGTATAGTACTATCTGGTAGTTCATATCTCATGGGGAAAAGTGGACTGGACTGGAATGGGAGTATGTTTTTTTGAAAGGAGGGAAAATACCAGGATGGACTGTGTAAGTTCTCCTTCATGTCTCTGATTAAAATTCACCTCATGTTCTGAGAATATTTGGAGGCACTAAGATGAAGAATACGCGTTTAGTAATGTTTATTGTGGTTTTGCTCCTATCACTTGCACTGGTGGGAATTACACTTGCAGCCGATAATACCTATCAACAAAAAGAAACCTCCTCCACAGATGTCAATTCTGATCAAGGACTCCAACCTGATGAGACAGGCGTCGGTGCCTCACCTTGTGCGCTCTGGCCTGGTCCAGATGGATTCGGATACACTGGTCAGACTGCTGCTTTTAACTGGGTAAATATCACCACAACTGGCACTCCCATCGTAGGTTTGACCGACGATAACTTTATCGGGCCTATACCACTTGGTTTTACCTTGAATTTATATGGCTCGCCTTGGACTGAATTCTACGCAGCTAGCAATGGCTATTTAACATTTGGTTCTGGTTCCACGAGCCTGAGTAACCAGTGCCCTTTACCCAACACAACTCAACCGAATAACCTAATTGCCATGTTGTGGGATGATTTGAGTTTCAATACCAGCGGTAATGCTTATTACCAGACTTTTCCAACCTGTCCAGTTGGAACTGGAAAATGCACCATTGTCGAGTACTATAATGTCGCCCACTACGGCGGGGCTGCTGGCTCAGCCGGTACCTGGGAGGCAATAATTTACGAGAACGGTAATGTGCTTATCCAATTCCAGGATGCGGGGGCAGAAGAGGGCGCGGGGTCAACAACCGGGATTGAAGGCGACAATGTTGGGCTTGATTACGGTCTGACATATGCCTGCAATACGGCAACGTCGATTACCGATAACAGCGCAGTTAAATTCCTTTTTCCAACCGGGATAATACTTAGCCCTGACAGTGTAGAGAATCAAGGTTGCGTGAATAGCGATGTAACCTATACCTTGTCATTGGCTAACTACACCGGCAGCGATGGAACCTTCAGTCTATCCTATTCATCGGCATGGCCGATCTCCGGGCCTGCATCTCGCTCCGTCGCCAACGGGGCTTCGGTTGACTTTGATGTGGTGGTATCGATTCCTTGCAATGGTGTGAGTGATGTGGGCACGGTCACCGCCAGCGGAAATGGCTATACGGATGTCTCGACATTGACCACATCGAAGACAGATGGAGGTTTTACTGCTTGGGAAAGTATCGCCCCCATAAACGGCGTAGGGCGCTCTCGACCCGCAGGTGCAGCTGTAGCTGGTAAAGTGTATGTGCTGGGTGGAGAGATCACTGGTGGACGGGCAAATACCGTCGAAGAATTTAACCCCGCTACAGGAAATTGGACCACCATGGCAGGCTTGATGCCCACGCCGGCCAGTAATATTTGCGCAGCGGCCATCGGTACCGACATCTATATCCCGGGTGGGTATGATGCATCATCAGTCTACCTGAATACCCTCCAGGTTTATCATACTGCGACGGATGCCTGGGTAACGATCACAACCGATCCCTTGCCGGTAGCCACACTTGGAATGGGGTGCGCTGCAGTAGATGGCAAGTTATACGTCTTTGGTGGTGCAAATGCTTCTTCATATTTCAACACAGCGTATGTTTACGATCCAGCTGCAGCTGCCGGATCACGCTGGACTTCCTTACCAAACATGTCGTATGCCCGTGCCTATCTGGGCGGTGTGGCTGTGAACGGTAAAGTATATGCCGTAGGCGGGAGAGATAGCGCTGTACTTGACTTTGCATATGTCGAAGCTTATGACCCTGCGGATGGCCTGTGGCATACGGTGACCAGTCTGAATACTCCCCGCGGCGCACCCGGTGCCATGCTTTGGGGTGATCTGCTGGTGGTATGCGGTGGCGGTTGGTCTTCATACCTCAATACCTGTGAAGCGTACGATACCACCCAGGGATATGCGGGTGTTTGGAGTCCTCTGGCTCAAACGATGATCCAGGGACGGAGGACATATGCCTATGCCAGCCTCCCCGATACCTTATATGCAGTGGCTGGTTATAATGGCAGCTTCCTCACCTCAGCAGAGCGCCTGCCTACTTTTACCTGCCCGGCGTGTATAGAGGTCCTTGGCCCTCCACTGAATGCCATTCAACCGACCGACACCCAAACCACCGTACCACTCTCAGTCTGTAACAATGGTGGAATGGATTTAACCTGGGGAATTATGGAATTCGCAGGGATCCAAAGTGTGAACTTGCCGGTTAACCCACCCAGCCAGGGTAATTCCGCCGTTGCGCCAGATAGCTACTCCCCTGGTCTCACAGTTTCACAGACTGCCGGGATAAGTTCTTTGGGCAATCGCGTGGCGATATTTAAGGATGCGAATCCCTGGGGGACCACAGAGACAGAGGCTTACCTGACTTCAATGGGCATCCCTTATGAAGTCCACACCTCCGCTGAATTTGGCACGCTAGACTTCAACCAATTCAGGATGATCGTTTTCTCGGGCGATCAGCCAACGTCATTCTATACCGCTTACGCAAGCTACGTGGCAAAATTCGAAGCTTACGTCGCCCAAGGTGGTTTCCTGAACTTCTTCTCCTGTGATAGAGGATGGAATGTAGGCACATTGTCTGCCCCGCTTCCGGGTGGCACGACCTGGACCGGCTTGATCTATGAGAACTATAACGTGATTAATGATCCAGCTCATCCGGTGGTACAGGGTGTGCCCAATCCATTCTACGGCAGCTTCGCCAGTCATGGGCACTTTACCAACCTGCCCGCAAGCGCCCACGTGATTGCCTCAGAGCAAGCTGGAGGATTTCCAACTATCGTCGAGTATCCCATCGGGGATGGATGGTTTATTGCCTACGGGCAACCTCTCGAGATTTCTTATAATTGGGATTGGGAGGCTGGTCGCATCTTCGCCAACACACTCCTTTGGGGCTACAATGTCATCCCCTGGTTGAGTGAAAGCCCTCTATCCGGGATGACTCCTCCAGGTGAATGTACCGATATTGAAGTAGAATTTGACTCAGCTGGTATGGCAACGGGGAACTACTTCGGCAACCTGGTAATTAATAGTAACGCCCCCATAAAGCCCAGTGTTCGTTTGCCGGCATCGCTGACGGTGTATAGCTGGGGGAAGCAAGCTCCATCCGATGCCTTCACGAGCGATACATTCTCTTATGAGATCAACATCGATCCAGTTGAAATGGTGGGGACCGCGGTATTGACAGATACCATACCTACCGGTCTCACCTTTGCAGGTAACCTGGCCTGCAACCTCGGCACGTGCAGCTATAACGCCGGTAGCAAAGCAGTCCATTGGAGCCTCGCTGGTCCGTCAGGGCTTGCATCCTATCCACCGGCAACGGCGAATCCAGCAACCTACGTACCGCCTGAAAATATTCCCTTCAGTTTATCTGCAAGTGGGTCAGCTCCTCTTGCCTACCAACCTTCCGTTGCTCCCCAGGATCTGCTGTGGGATCAATACTCACCAGGCGGTGCCGTATTCGCTGCGCAAGATTTCGAACCAGCATTTAATGACTACGATATTTATGCTGCGGATGACTTCCAGAACGCCGGGTCATGGAGTATTGAGGCAATTCTAACTGCCGGGGGTTGGAATAGCCCTGTTGATCTGCACAACGCAACAGCCATCCATTGGTTTATCTACGAAGATGCCGGTGGTAAACCAGCAGGAGTCCCCGGCGATGGGGCTGAATTCTGGAGCATCACGCTACCTCCTACAGATCCTCAGGTAGTTCTGGGCTCAGTTGATCAACGCAGCGTGCTTCTAAGCCTTAATACTCCCATAAACCTGCCACCTGGGAACTGGTGGTTGGTGTATTACGCTTCTTTAAATTTCTCGTCTTACGGTCAATACGGTTGGCAAGGTACCACGCTACCGAAGTGGGGCGTCGCTGCACAACAGAACAACCCGGGAGGAGGATTTGGTTTGCTACCTGGGTGGAACATTAACAGTTATGGTTCAGACTATTCGTTTCGCCTGGAAGGTGAAATCGTCTCATCGGTCACAATTTCCTTCGATGTCAGGGTGACTGCACGAGGCGGTCAGGTGGTCAACTCCGCCGACCTGTGGTGGAATGGCATAACTAGCTCTGCTTCAGCAAGTACTGAAATACACATTCGAACGATCTACCTGCCATTTGTAAATAAGAACTGATAGGCAGGAACCAGACCTTAAAAGGGGCTGACCCATTTTTCTATGAGTCAGCCCCTTTGTATTAATTTATCGAGATAATTTTATATTTTTAAGACTGAGGCTTGCTCTCCTCATGGGTACAGCCGAATAACCAGATTGTTGACCTGGCGTTAAGCCCAGCTGTTGATGACCACACCGTTCGATAGGCATTTTTTTTTGCTTGCCAGACGATTTCCTTTGTACCAGGGTGGACAATATTATTTAAAATAAAAATCTCTCCACCAATCTTGCTGCCTGTATAATGGTCTCTGATCTAAGGAGGCGAATATGGCTGATCTCGAGCAAGCATTACACGCAATTGAACATGGTTTATTGGTGACTGACCCCGGCGGGGATCACCCGCCGGTGAAAGCGGAACTGGATCAGCGCATGGCATTTCATAACGTACCCGGGTTTAGCATTGCTTTTATCGATCGGGAGGGGCATGCCTTTGCCAAGGGATACGGCGTTGTGGAAGCAGGAAGTGAAAAACCAATCACACCAAATACCATCTTTCAAGCCGCTTCGATCAGTAAACCGGTCACGGCCATGGTCGCACTGCGCCTGGTTGAAGCGGGAGTGCTGGATCTGGATGCGGACATCAACGATGGATTGCGCTCCTGGAAAGTCCCGCCGAGTAAATACACCCAGATGCGCCACGATGGGACATGCCGCAAGGTCACCCTGCGTGGCCTGCTCTCGCACACCGCCGGGATAAATATTCGTGGCTATACCGGTTATCTCGCCGGCAGAGACCTACCTCGCTTACTGCAGATCCTGGATGGCGAGCCCCCCGCCAACTCCAGGCCCGTGCGAGTGATGCAGGCGCCTGGAAAAGCTTTTCGATATTCAGGTGGCGGGTATATGGTGACCCAGCAACTGATTGAAGATGTCACCGGCAAGCCATTGGCGGCTCTGGCAAAGGAAATCATTTTCGACAATTTAGGGATGCTAAACAGCACATTCGATCCCTGCCTGCCGCAAGGATACCTGCCACGGGCAGCCACAGCCCATCGCAGAACAGGTAAACCGGTGCCAGGGAAATGGCACACCTATCCCGAACAAGCCCCTGCTAGCTTATGGTCCACGCCATCCGACCTGGCGTGCCTGGTCGCTGAGGTCCTTCGCTCATATAAGGATGAGTTCAACCGGGTGCTATCCGCGCCGATGACCCGCCAAATGCTGACCCCCGTAAAGAGTATCGGTGGGCTGGGATTTAACGTCGTTATCCAGGACGGTCTGACCCGCTTCGGGCACCCGGGCTGGAATGAAGGCTTTCATAGCTTTATGCTGAGCTGCCTGGAAAGCGAGCAGGGTGTGGTCTGGATGACCAATGGCGAGAACGGGAAAAAGCTTGGCTGGGAGGTGATGCGCGGACTGGCTGAGGTCTACCCCTGGGCCTGGTGGTAAACCAGTGGGAGAGCTTCAAGCAGATTGCCCCTATGCTTCAGCGTCACCTTCCATCCCCCGTCCCGTTGATGGGGACGAGGTGGGGCGCTTGGTGGTCATCCAGCTAATGATCCCTACATCTCTTGGTATCGTCAATATTGGAATCCCAATCAAAGACCCGCCCCTAACTTGCTGCCCAGGTTATCCCTTAGGATAAGGTTCCGTCTGCCCCGTAATACCAGCCCAACACGCGCAAGGCGCGCAGCGTGTTCCACCGGCTGGCAGTGCCTACCGGGCCTTCCATGACGAAGTTTACCTGGTCGGTGTGAGGGTTTTGCAGCGGCCAGCGTCCATTTTGGTGCTGCTTCTTCGCCACCAGCCCCACGGCCTCAGCCACTCGCGAATCAGGTTGGACCCCGGCACTGCGCAGGTAATCCAGTCCGCGCAGCACATCGTAGTGCCAGGTGGGCGGGTACGAAAAGCGCAGCCACTTAGGGTCGACCACCTTGCCGTTGGATAGCCTGCGGAACATATGGCGCTCCAGGAGATACTCCTGTGCTCGCAGGCGAGCCTGGGTGACCGTAGGATTGGCACCCCCAGCTTGCTCGTACGCCAGCAGGCCATCCAGCACGCAAATGGTCGTATGAAACGATGATCGCACGCTGGGTGGGGCTTCGCAATTCCAGCCCCCATCTTCAAGCTGCTCGCCGAGCAGCCGGTCAACCAGCCGCTCGCTTGCCCCACCGAAATACGCGCCCAGCGCAAGCACCCTGCCGTTGATACAGGGCTCCACCTCACCTTCGAAGAATGGGGAATCATTAAATTCCTCACCCCAGGTGACTTTCTGGCGAACGAGACCCACTGCCTTCTGGGCGGGCTCGCTCTGCGGGTCAAGCCCCATATCCTTTAAAAGCAGCAAGGCATAAAACGTTGTGGCCCATTCCACGATAAAGGGTTTCCCATCCCACCTGCCATCTGCCCCCTGGTAGGCCAGCAGCTGGGCTCCCCAACCTTCAGTTCCGACCCGCTGGCGCTCTGCTTGAACTAGCTCAGGTGGTTCCCTGGTCAGGTCATGCATCACCTGCCAGCGAATCGCAGGATCAGAATCGAGCAGCCATTTGATGACCGCTTTGCTTGGCTGTGTAATTCCCTGATACTCTGGATTATTCATCAATACCCCATCCCTCAATCATGAATTCTATCGGTGTGCTCATCCCAGCCTGCGTGTGGCCCAATTAAACGGACAAAAGTTATCTGAATTTGAATTATATGACCTTGGTTTTAAGTTGTCAAACTGGTGAATGATACTCTTTCACCGAAATGCTACTTATTCCTATGATATCTTTGTGGTCATCACCGCTGTTTTTTAGGGACAACGGGCACCAGGAGAAAATATATAACTTTGCCTTATCGGACGCCCACAGAAGCTGTCTGCCTTAGCTGAAGATCGGGCTGTTTAGATAGCGCTGGATGAGCTGGTCGGGTTGCTCAGTAGAGCCGCGTTGCTGCGCTTCCTGGTGCTCACTTTGCGGTAAGCTGTCAGCCAGCTTCTCAACGGCAGACGCGCCTGGTTTTTAACCTCGTTCCAGGTGGTGGGTTGCTCCATCACGCAGGTGGCGATCTCAATTGCCTGCGTAGCCTCACCTCCGGCTGCCAGGTATTCGGCGATTCCCGCCAGGATCATGGCCATCATATCCGGATAAGGCCAGCTGTTCACCAGCTTTAGGGCCTCATTAAGCTGCTGGGCTGCCGCCTGGTGATCACCCAATCTCACCAATGCAGTCGATAGCCTGCTATGGAAATAGATCAACCCCCAACCCCTGAATGGGCGAAGTTCTTGCTCCTGGTATTCCAGGGCTTTTATGAACCGGAGCCTGGCTTCGCTCCAATCCTGACGCATTATGGCCAGATCGCCATAACCCCGCTCATAAAATGCAAGGCCCAGCATATCGTTCAGCGCTTCGAATTGTGACAAGGCTTCATCGTAACACTGCCTGGCTTGTTGCAGCTCGTGCATCAAGCGGTAAATCTCGCCCAGCTCCCAGGTGTGCCAGGCGATATCATGCGGATTGCCTACTTCAAGAGCTACCTCCAGGCTCCTGCGGCGTAGCTCGAGGGCATCTTCCAGCTTGCCGAAGCGTGACACGGCCATGCTTTCCCACGAAAGGTCGATCCCCAGGGCGTGCCGGTTGCCTGACTTTTCATTAAAACGGCGTGTCTCATCAAAGGCATGGATGCCTTGCTCGATTTTCCCCGAGTAGATATAAAAATCGGCCAGGTTCATCCAGGTACGATCCACCCCCCACTGGTTCTGGACCTTTTCGAAATAACCCTGGGCTTGCAGGGTGTACTCGATCGCCCGCGAATAATCCATCTCCATGGCGGCCAGCATCCCCAGGTCAAGCAGGGTCACCCCTTGCTCATGCAGCACACCGATGCCCTTGAAGGCGGTCAGGGCTTTCTCCAGGTAGCTTTGACGCAGTTCCCGGTTCTCAACCCCGCAGAATTGGCTGGCATCCAGGTAGCCGTAGCCGGCTTCCCAGGTATTTGTCGCCTCGTCAATACCTTGCATGATCCTGAGATACTGCATCGACCCTTCTTCAAAATTCACATTGAAGCCGTAGAGGCTGACCAGCACGGTGTACCACATACCCATCTGCGCATGAATGCCGGCTTCATTGACCAACTCCAATAACCTGTGTGTACGCTGATTAAGGTTGCCGGTGGTATCCGTCCGGTTCAAGGTGAAGTAGATTTCCGCGGTTTCCAGGATCGCCGCTTGGATCAGGGCTTTTCCGTTATCCCGGGGGGTAATCGATTGGTGAGCGGCTCTCAACACAGGGATGATATCTTCTGTGGTACCCCGGATCATCGAGTAATGGAGTAATCCCGTCAGCATTTTTTCGACGATCGTGTCGAATTTCTGCGTAGCCACCAGATGTTCCAAGGCTTCAGGGATATTGCTGTCGATATCCAGTTTCAAGGCGTCCAGGGCCTGTCGCTGGGAGGAAGTCTGCAGGGCCTGGGCATGTTGGTGCAGGTATTCGGCGAAGTATTCTGCATGGCGATCCCTCGTCTGTTGACATTCCTGCTGGTCGGCCTGCAAGCGCTCTTTCCCGTACTGCCTGAGTACCTCGTGAAGCTGATACCGTCCATCATCCCGCTGCTGTAGCCAGGATTGGTGCACCAACCTCAGCAAGGTTGGCAGGCTACAGCCGCACACAGCTTCCGCGGCCTGCCTGGAAAAGCTCCCCCGAAAGACACACAAGCGCTGGAAGGCTTGCTGCTCAGAGGCTTCCAGCAATCTCCATGAAGTCTCAAACACCGCCCTCAAGCTGCGTTGGCGGTCAGGCAAGTCACCCGCCGCGCTTTCCAAAAAGTCCAGGCTGTGCTCGATCTCCCTGGCGATGTCTGCTGGGGGCGTCACCTCCAACCAGGCGGCTGCCAGCTCAATCCCCAAGGGAGAGCCTTCCACCAGCTGGCAGATGCGGGCAGCATCCACCAGGTTCTGGCGTGAGAGCTGGAAACCTGGCCGCACACGCCTGGCGCGATCGTAAAACAACTGGAGTGCTTCGTACTCCTCGTCCAACGTGGCCGGGTCAGATAACCCCGTGATCGCTTGCAGCTCAGGGCTGCGTAAACCAACCACCTGCTGCACCTGCTCGGCTTGCAGGTTGATGCGCTCGCGTGAAGTAACCACCAGCTTTACTTGCGGAGCTGATTGAACGATTTCCACGATCAGGTCGCGGCTGTTGCTAACGATCTGTTCAAAGTTATCCAGGATGATTAGCATGCGTTTATGGCGCAGGTAGTCCAGCAGCTGTTGGTTAAAATTCTCCTCCCCCTGGTAGAAGGAGAATCCCAGGCTGGAGGCCATCGCCATAACCAAGCCTTGCAAGGTTCTCACGGCAGCCAGCGGGATGAACCAGATCCCATCGGAAAAAGAACGGTCAAGCTTTGCCGCCGCCTCGATCGACAGGCGTGTTTTACCCGTCCCACCCGGGCCAGTGAGGGTCAACAAGCGCACGGCCGGGTCTTGCATCAGCTGCAACACCCGTCCAAGCTCTTCCTTGCGCCCGATGAAGGGGGTGGCTGGCGTGGGCAGGTTGCCTGGCACGGCAGGTGCCTGGACAGCCGGGATTGCCCTGGCTGGTTTTTCGCCCTTCAGGATTGCCTCATACAAGAGGCGGGTTTCTGCTTGGGGGTCGACACCCAGCGTATTCTGAAGGGTCGCCTGGCATTCCTGATAGACCTTCAGTGCTGCACTGCGGTCTCCCAGGCCGTAATATTGCCGTATCACTGCCCGGTAGGCAGCTTCGTCCAGGCGGTCAAGCGCCAGCCAGCGTTGGGCATACGGTAGAGCTTGCGCATAGTCGTTGTTTCGCTCCAAGGCTTCCACAAGCTTCTCGAGCAATTGGACGAATTCCCGGCGGTAATGTTCAACCTGGGTCAGCTGCCATTCCTCGAATGGAGCTGTGTCAGCCACTACCAGGCCCTGCAGGAAATCGCCGCGGTACAGGCTGGCTGCACTGGACAGCGCTTCGAGGTCAGCTTTGGGTGAGCCAATCACGCGCTCAAAGGCTACCACATCCACCTGTAGCTGGGGTAGCTGCGCGAGCCATACCTTCTCACGATCGGCCCCCACCCAGCCTTTGCCTAACATCTGGTTCAGCTCCCACAAGGTGCGCCTCAGGTAGGCGAAGGCGCTAGTACGCGGATAATCGGGCCATAACAGGGCAGCCAATGCATCGCGTCGCTGAGGTTTGGGTTGCACGGCCAGGTATGCCAGCAAAGCGATGGCCTTGTGCCGGTCGGTTACCACCTGGGCGTTATCCAGGCTGATCTCGGGCGGTCCGAGCAGGGCGATTTTCAAGGGGTGCATAGGGTAATTATAAGATAAGTTTCAGCTACTCATCAGATTTTCAGGTCTGGCTGCTTTAATTACGATAAAAACCGAAACGCGAACCGAAACGCGCCCGGCTCATTTTAACCTTGCCAGGAATACAGCAGCGAAACGCGGGTTTCGTAAACTGTGATCATCAACGACGATGAGAGATAGGAGATGACCATGATTGCGAACCTGGGAACAACATTGAACGGAATTGAAAACCTGGCATTCGGCGCCATCGACCCGAGCATCCTGGCGGGCAAGGCTTTCGAACAGGCGTACAACCGTGGCCGGCGCGACCAGCTGTGGGCCAGGCTCATCGGTCGCACGCGTCAGCTGGAGTTGCTGGCTTCACAACCAGTCGAAAGTCACCGGTCTGCCTCCCGCATCGTTTCCGTCCCCATCCGCCAGATCAAGGGCACATTGGGCCGCAGCACCGACTTCGACCTGGACTTCAACCCGCTCAAGCAGTACTGTCGAACGCGCTGGATCAGCATCCTCACCGCAATCCTGCGAGGTTCCAGCATGCCTCCAGTTGAGCTGCTGCAGGTAGGCGCCAGCTACTATGTGCGCGACGGTCACCACCGCATCTCCGTGGCGAAGGCGATTGGCCAGCAGGCGATCGACGCTTGCCTTGTGAATTGAGTATGGATGGCGCTATCCAACCAGAACCGCTGAGAGTGTCTTTAGGGAGTTTTGTAGGTTGGGGTGACCTGGTATGCACTTTACCGGTTGAGGGATGCTTTTGCCCGAACCCAACACTCCTTCTGTGGTCGTTGGGTTTCGCACAGTACTCTCAACCCAACCTACAACTACGCTCGCTCACAATGACAAAAACACCTGCATGGCCTTCGTGGTTACTTCTTCCTCTCCACAGGCAGGCTCATGCTGAACGTGTTGCCCCCCTGCACCTGGCTGCTCATGGTCAACGTGCCTCCATGCGCTTCTACGATCTGCCGGGCAGTGAACAACCCCACACTAATACCTAATTCTGTCCGGCTGAGTGGATGGTCGACCTGGTAATACTTTTCAAACAAATGCTCGCAGTCCTCGGGATCAATGCCGCGCCCTTCATCGATCACGTTGATCAAAATTTTGTTCTTCAACGTCTTGCCGGTCACTAAAACCGTCCCGCCCTGGTCGGAGTGATTGATGGCATTCTGCACCAGCTTGGTAAGCACCCGCCGGATGCGGTCGGCATCCACTTCGGCGACCAGTGCTTCCATGGGGGCGCACATCAGTGCCACTCGTTTTCCGCCGGCTTGCTCGCGGACGGAAGCGATCACATCATTGATCAGCCTGGCCATATCCACCCTGGCATGGTCCAGGGTCAATGTACCGCTCTCCAGCTGCGAAAAATCGGATAGCTGGTTGACCATGTCCAGCAGGTTTCCCAGGTCCCTGCCGGCATGCTGAAAGCCTACCAGCTGGGCATCCGTGCTGCCCTGATTGGCAGTGTGCGCTTGTTTAAAATAGCCCAGCAGACTGAGCAAAGGGGTGCGCAGCTCGCGCGCCACGCTCGAAAGGAACTCATTTTCGAGCATCACCACCTGTCTCTCGGCATCCACGGCTTTCTTGCGCTCGGTGATATCATGGATGACGCTGATGAACCCCACCGGCGTCCCGGATGTGTTGCATTGCACGGCCGTGCTGATCTCAGCTGGGAACTGCCGGCCATCTCTGCTCATCAGGGTGTATTCACCCGTGGTCACCTTGCCTTCATTCAACGTTTTGCGGATATTATGGGCAGCAGGTTGCCGGTCAGGGGGTGATACGAACTTGAAGAAATTGCTGCCCAGCATGGCTTCCGGGCTGTTATAACCGTACAGGTTGGCGGCCTGCTGGTTGCAGAGCAGCAGCTTGCCTTCCAGGTCCGACAGCGTGATGCCATTGGGTGAAGTCTCCACCAGGGTGCGGTAGCGTGTCTCACTGGCCCGGATGACGGCTTCCACCTGCTTGCGCTCGATGGCGTAGCGCACCACCCGCAGCACGAGCGGTCCGCTGATATCGCCCTTCACGATGTAATCCTGTGCACCTCGCCGCACAGCTTCAACGGTGATGGCATCGTCCGCCAGGCCACTCAGCACTACCACGGGGATACGCGGGAAGCGCTTAACTGTGGTGGTCAGCGTATCCAACCCCCGGCTATCGGGTAAGTTCAGATCAAGCAGGATCACGTCATACTCCTGCGCACCCAGCTGGATCAGGCCCCTGGATAGCCGGTCAGCGCAATCCAGGCGGATCTTGCCCAGGCCGATATCCACCAGTGCTTCCTTAAGCAACATGATATCATCCGGGTCATCTTCGATCAGCAAGGCGTGGATTTGCTTGGCAGCCATAAGGGTGGCGGTGGGTCCTTTCCTACGGTGTATACTGCACGACCTGGTTGCATCCCAGATGCTTGGCCTGGTAAAGGGCCTTATCGGCTTGCTCGATCAGCCGGTCGCTCAATTCGGAATCTTCCGGGTAGCCAGCGATCCCGATGCTCAGCGTGACCGTGACCTTCTCAATGGGCATTTCATTATTGAGGGAATGAATATCCAGGATTTCGACCGCCTTGCGCAGACGCTCGGCACCGTAAATCGCCTGTGAAGCGGGCGTCTCCGGTAGCACGACAATGAACTCGTCACCCCCATAGCGGCAGGGCAGGTCACAGGCGCGCATGCTGGTGTTCAACACGTCCGCTACCCTGGTCAATACCTCGTCTCCGGTGCGGTGACCGAACCGGTCGTTGATTTCCTTGAAATTGTCCACATCCATCAGCAAGATAGAAAATGAGTGGTGGTAGCGCTTGCTTTTGATGATCTCATAATCTATAAAACGGTGTAACTCCCGCCGGTTAAACAGACCAGTCAGTGCATCCCGTACGGCCAGATTGTGGATCTGTTTTAACAAGCGGGTTTGCTCCAGCGCATAACGGATGGAGCGTTCCAATACCTGCCCGTTCAGGTTACCTTTCTCCAGGTAATCCATTGCCCCGGCTTTCAATGCCGCGTGGTCGATTTCTCGCCTGGACTGGCCGGTGATGATGATCAACGGGTCCTGGCAGCCGGCCTTCACCGCCTCCTTCAATAACTCCAGCCCAGAATCTGCCCCCAGGAAATGGTCAATCAGGTATACATCGTGTTCACCCCGCTCGATTTCCTTTAAGCCATCCTGATAGGTCTGCACCCAGTCAGTGCTAAAAGTATTTGGGCTATCGCTTTCCCGCAGGTATTCCCTGATCAGGATATAGTCGTCCTCATCATCTTCGATGAGCAATACTCGTACGGTACTGGGTTCAGGATCCATGAAGTTTATCGGCCTCCTTACATTTCCATGACTGATAACCGGTTAATTTCGTCACGAATAACTTTAAATCGCCTCAGGTGTGTAAGGCAGCGGATGGTGGCGGTGATGTACATTGATCAGGCTTTCACCATTGATCAGCTCGACGACATCGAACCAATACTGTGTGATGCCCTTGATCACCTCAACCAACTCCTCGAAAGATTGTGGTTTGATGATGTAACCCGCCCCACCTTGATTATAAGTTTCCAGGATGTCATCTTCAGCGTCCGAGACCGTGAGTATCACCACCGGGATGCCGCGCAGCTCCGGATCAGCTTTAAGCTCAATCAATGTGCTCCGGCCATCCTTGCGTGGCATGTTCAAGTCGAGCAGGATCAAGTCTGGTCGGGGAGTATTTTTTGAATTGGCATACTTGCCCTGGCGGTGCAGGAACTGTAAAAGGTCAATACCATCATCCACGAAGAAAACTGGATTCTCCTGAAGGCAGGCCTTAAACGCTTCCTGGAGCAACAGACGATATTCCGCATCGTCTTCGGCGGTGAGGATGGTAATGACTGGGCTCTGGTTGGTCATATATTTATGCTTTTTCCTTGATGGGCAGGCGGACGATTTGTACCCAATACTGTCCGAGGCCACGGATGGCTTCGACCAGGCCGTCGAACGTAACAGGTTTGGTGATGTAGCTGGCAGCCCCAATGTCGTAGCTACGCATGATGTCTTCTTCAGCCTTGGAGGTGGTCAGCACCACCACAGGGATGTAACGCAGACGTGGGTCGCTCTTGATCTCCGCCAGGGCTTCCCGGCCGTCCTTGCGGGGCATGTTAAGGTCCAGCAGGATCAGGTCAGGGACGGGGGCCGAGGTCGGGTCTGAAAATTCTCCCTGCCAGCGCAGGTAATCCATCAGCTCGACCCCATCTTCGACGAAGTAGATTTTGTTGTGGATCAGGCTCTCTTCGAAAGCTTCCTTGATCAGCAGGCGGTCATCCGGGTCATCATCCGCCATCAGGAATACAACTGGTTTCGGGTTTTTACTCATAGCTTGTCTCTCCATTGGTTTGATGGATGGGCAGGACAATGATAAAAGTGGATCCCATCCCGGGTGTGCTGGTGGCGGTGATCTCACCGCTGTGGCGCTCGACGATGCGACGGCAGATAGCCAACCCCATGCCGCTGCCTTCGTATTCTTGCCGGCTGTGCAAGCGCTGGAAGGGTTTAAAGATGCGGTCGAGGTACTGCAGCTCGAAACCGATCCCGTTGTCCTTCACGTAAATGTGGCACTTGCCTCCTGAGTTATAAGAGGATACCTGGATCTGAGGCGGCACGTGCTCGCGATGGAATTTCAGGCCGTTATTGATCAGGTTCTGCAACAGCTGGTGCATCTGGGTTGGGTCGGCGTCGATCTCAGGCATCTCTCCTGCCTCTACCCGGCCACGCGTGCGCTCAAGCTGGTGCTCCAGGTCGGAGATCACGTCCTGGAGGATCAGGTTCAGGTCCAACCGGGTGAACGGCTGGGCTCGAGTGGATACCCGAGAAAAGGTCAACAGGTCATTGATCAAGGTTTGCATGCGCTGGCTGGCTTCACGCATGCGTTTTAGATAATCAAAACCCGTCTCGTCTAATGCGCTGCCATACTTGTTTGCCAACCGGTCGCTGAATGCCAGCACTTTACGCAGCGGTTCTTGCAGGTCATGTGAAGCGATATAGGCGAACTCCTGCAGGTCACGGTTGCTTTGCTCGAGTTTCTCAGCATATATTTTGAGGTTTACTTCGGCTTGCTTGGCTTCGGTGATGTCATCAATGTAAAGCAACAGGTGCGGTTCAGCATTCGAATAAAAAGGTGTGAACCGGCAGTCCAGCCAGGTCTCCTTGGCGAACATGCTGGTGGTGTGGATCTCACCCCGGGCTTCCTTCCCACTGGTGGTGGCTTCCAGGGCCAGGGCCAACAGCCCCGAGGTCTTCCAGGTTTCGATCGCATTGTAATTCTGACTGAGCAGCTGCTCACGCGGCATCCCCATGATCCGGGCGAAGGCTTCATTCACCAGGATGCATCGCCCGGCTGCATCATACGTGCCGATCCCCAGTGCGGAAGACTCGATCAATGTTTTGTTGTATTCGAGGGCATCGGTGATGCTCTGCTGATCAAGCTTGCGCTCAATCGCGGTTGCCACCTGGGTGGAGACAAACTGCATCAGCTCATACTGCTCCTGGTTGTAGACGATGCCCGGTGTGTAGCTCTGAGTGACCATCACCCCGATGACCCGCTCGGCAACCACCAGTGGCACGCCGATCCAATCCACCGAGTCGGTGCCGATGACATCTGCATCCCCGTTGAGCACCAGCTGAGTGAACACCTCGCCAGTGGCCCACAGGGGTTTCCTGGTGCGCAGCACATACTCCGTCAGCCCGTGTTCGGGTTTGGATGGCTGGGGAGGCATGTCGTACTGGTCTACATAATACGGGTAGCTGATCAGGTCGCTGACCGGATCATACAGGGCGATGTACAGGTTCAGGACCGGCATCTGTTCACCCAGGATCAGGTGGATCGAGCGGAATAGCTCATCCAGGCCGGTGCTGGTGACTACCGCCTGCGAGATGCGATAGATCGCCGCCTGCATTTGCTCAGCGCGCTTGCGGGCAGTGATATCCACCATCACCCCCTGCCAGAACAAAGGTTTGCCTTTGCGGTCGCGCACCAGGCGGGTTTCATCGCTCACCCAGATGGTGTGCCCATCGCGGGTAATCAGCCGATATTCCGAGATGGAGGGTTGATCGGATGCATAGGTACGCGTATATTCTTCCAGCACGCGTTGCCGGTCGTCCGGGTGGATCATGTTCTCCCACAACGTATCATCGTTGATCCACTCCTCAGGCTCATAACCGGTGATGGTTTTAAGCTGTGGGCTGATGTACAGCGTCTGGAAGATTTTCTCAGCCGAGTCGGTATAGATGATCGCCGGCACCTGTTCAACCAACGTGCGGTAGTGCACCCCCAGCGTTGAGTCGCTGTTATTGGTCTTCACATTGGTCGCTTTAGGCTTTTCAGCGGAGCCCCCCTGATCGTTTGAAACCGGCTTTTTAGGCATCCATGAATCTCCAGGCTGGAATGAGGTCACTCGGACCAGCAGGTCTCTTCCTGCTGTCGTATCTATCTGTGCAAGCTTCGTGCCGGATGTTAATCATACCCGAAGGCGATTTCTTATATCCATTTGCCCTCCTCAAATCAACCTTACAAAAATGCAAGGTAAACCAGTGTAAGTCGGGTGGGTGTACTCTGCGAAACCCAAAACCTTTCTGATGTCATCGCCAGGAGCAAAGCAACGAAGCCATCTTCCTCACCGGGTACAAATTCTCCCGTTCCTGGTGGCTGCCAAGCTTAATCATAGATTGTCTCGTCGGACAAATACCATGCTCCTTCCCCGATAAACAGCGGGGTTTTTGAAGTGTACTCTACGAAACTCAAAACATTTCTGATGTCATAGCGAGGAGCAAAGCGACGACGCTATCTTCCTCATCGGGGCAGCAATACTCCCGTTCCTGGTGGCTGATGAGCTTAATCAGAGATTGTTTCGTGGGATAAAACCATGCTGATTCCCCGAAAACCAGCGGGGATTCTCCCCTTAAGAACACGGGGATGAACGCAATGACACCTCATCATTTATAAACATTTGAAGGGTCGTAGGTCTTGATGGTGTCGCATTTACTAAAAACCCAACCTCGCTTGGGTTCGAAAGAGACTCCCCTTGCTCAACCTCCCAAAACGGGTTCCTTCGGAAAACCCTCAATCTCCCAAGAACCGAGATGCTTATGTTAAAATTCACTACCTGGTCAGATTGCCAATAAAATCAATTCATTACTTACTCTTCATCCACATACAGGGAGAGATCTAAGGAGTTAACGTATGGTTACTGGTGAACACTTCATTGCAATGAAAGCCCTCATCATCAACGATGAGCTCGCAGCGCAGACGGTGACCGGGCGGGCGTTGCGCGCCTTAGTCCAGGAGCTGCGCAATATGGACATGGAAGTCATCGAAGCAACATCACCTGAAGATGGAAGCTCGGTGATCCTGTCCGATCCATCCTGCCAGGTGATCTTGTTGGATTGGACCTTCGGTGATGAAGATACCGACCATACGCAAGCGAAAAAATTGATCAAACTAATTCGCTCGCGCAATATCAATGTACCCATCTTCCTGCTGATCCAACGGGATGACACCTCCAACTTCCAGGTCGGAGTCATGCACAGCGTGGATGAGCTGGTCTGGCTGCTTGAAGACACCACCATTTTCATCGCTGGGCGGGTGTATGCCGCGGTCGTCCGCTACCGTGATGAGCTGCCGCCTCCGCTAACCAAAGCACTGATGGAATTTGCCAAAGTGTATGAATATTCCTGGCACACCCCTGGCCATGCGGGCGGCATCGCCTTCCTTAAATCACCAGTCGGGCGGATCTTCTACGATTACTTCGGTGAGAACCTGTTACGATCAGACCTATCGATCTCGGTGGGTGAGCT
>PQAL01000042.1:103420-126671 GCA_003105035.1 Anaerolineales bacterium
GCTGGACCACAGTGGACCGATCGGTGAAAGCGAGAAGTTTTGTGCCCGGATTTATGGTGCGCACCGCTCGTACACGGTGACTAATGGCTCATCCATGTCCAACCGGGTGATCATGATGTCTTCGGTCACCCGTGGCGATTACGCCTTGTGTGACCGCAACGCCCACAAATCTACCGAGCAGGCTCTGACCATGACCGGGGTGATCCCCACCTACCTGGTGCCTTCCCGCAATCACCTGGGGATCATCGGCCCGATCTACCCTGAACGGCTGACGGCTGAAGCAATCCGGGCTGCCATCCAGGCTAACCCGCTGGCTCCCGATAAATCTCAGAAAGCCGTACACACCATTATCACCAACTCCACCTATGACGGCCTCACCTACCGGGTGCCACGCGTGATCGACCTGCTGGATGCCAGTGTTGACCGGATCCACTTTGATGAGGCCTGGTACGGTTACGCCCGTTTCAACCCGCTCTATAAGGACCGCCACGCCATGTATGGCGACCCGAAGGATTACCCGCCCGATAAGCCGACAATTTTTGCCACCACTTCCACCCATAAGCTGCTGGCAGCCCTCTCCCAGGCTTCGTTGATCAGCGTGCGCGACGGACGAAAACCAGTCGAGCATGCCCGTTTCAACGAATCTTACATGATGCACGCCAGCACCTCGCCTCAATATGCCATTATCGCTTCGAATGAGATCTCCCTGGCCATGATGGATGGCATGGGAGGCCGGACCCTGACCACTGAAGCGATCACCGAAGCAGTCACCTTCCGCAAGGCTGCCACCCGGGCTTACCGCGATGCCAGAGCGGCAGGCAATTGGATGTTCCGCACGTGGAATGCCGACGAGGTGACAAACCCAGCCACAGGCAAGAAGATTGCCTTTGCCGACGCACCTGATGAGCTATTGATCACCAATCCCGATTGCTGGGTGCTGCACCCGGGTGATGCCTGGCATGGTTTCAAAGGCCTCGAAGACGGTTACTGCATGCTCGACCCCATCAAGGTCTCGGTGGTAACCCCCGGTGTGGCTGATGATGGTACTTTCGAGAACATCGGCATCCCAGCTACACTGGTGACCGCTTATATTGACGAGCGAGGCATCGAGGTGGAAAAAACCACCGATTTTACCATCCTGTTCCTGTTCTCCATCGGGGTGACGAAAGGCAAATACGGCACGCTCATCAATGCCTTGTTGCATTTCAAGGACGATTATGATGCCAATGCGCCGCTATCGGAAGCTTTGCCGTCTATTTACCAGCTGGACCCCCGCAGGTATGCTGGTATGGGTTTGCGCGACCTGGGTAATGAGATGTTCGAGCAGATCAAGAGCTCCGACCTGCTCCGCTGGCAGGCTGAAGCGTTCTCTTCTTTACCGGAACCGGTGCTGACCCCAGCCGAGACGTATTCACGGCTGGTGCACAATGAGATCGAGTCGATCCCCATTGATCTGATGGCTGGCCGCGTCCTGGCTACTGGAATTGTGCCTTACCCGCCCGGCATCCCCATGCTGATGCCCGGTGAGAATGCCGGTGACTCTGGTAGCCCTTATATCGCCTACCTGCAAGCCTTGCAGGCCTGGGACCAGCGTTTCCCTGGTTTTGGCCACGAGACTCATGGGGTGGAGAATGTGGATGGCACTTATCACGTTTTCTGTCTTAAATGACCGGCGGGTCGTGAGGCTGACATCTGGCATCATTTGGGCAAATATCCCTGATAGGTACCAGGATCTGTGATCAGACTGGAGTAATGTTATGCCTAGCATCGGCTCTAAGGAAATCATGATCGCCATTGACTCGGTTGACCAGCTGTTTAATGAGTCGGCAGTCAACCCCTTTTCGAGCAAACCGATTGTCGTCCTGGGTGAAGCTGGGCTGCCATATGCCATTCGCCAGACGATGAGTCATGACCTGCACAGCTGGAGAGGCAAGCACCTGGTCATCCAGCTGCCAGCCGATCAGATTACCCCTGAGCTGCAGGAGCAGTTAAAGGATGGCATTCTGAGGTATGCGCGCGCCAAGATCGAGCAAAACGACAATATGATCCACCTGTCGCGCCTACGCAGCCTGGTAGGTTTGTGCATTGCCATCCTGATCGCCGCGGTCTTATTAGGTATCCTTGCTCTGGTCAGCCAGACCTTGCTGGCTTCTGCTTCCGATGTAGTCATTGGCATCGTGGCTGGCCTGGTTACCATTTTCATTTGGTCTACGGTTTGGAATCCCTGGGATCGCTTGGTATACGAGTGGATTGAGCCCTGGCTAGAAAATCGCATCCTGCGCTGCCTGATGACGATGGAAATCGTGGTCCAGCCCGAACCAGCACCAGTTCATTGATTTAAGCGAAAGCCTCCCCGGCAGTGGCAGGTTGAGCTGAAGTTGGGGGGACACACGAAACCCAACCAATGGTGCAATGACTGGTTACAGCGGATAGTGCGCAACCCCACCGGTTGCGACGCGCCGGATCGGTCAGCCTATTTTCCTCAGGTGGGAGCAACCATGGCTCTTAGGTGGGGAGATAAAACAGCCCTGGTTGTTAAGACCAGCGATTATTGCTTAATATAATGATATACTTTTTTAAAATGATATCCATTTCAAGACTTGTGTAATACCTGTTTTCTTCTATAATAAAGGCTGAAGAGCTGCGCAGCTTAAAAGACATCGATATGTCTGTTCACTGAATGGCTTGCATGCTAGAAGGTATATCGTATACCCACTGTAATCGCTCGATGATTACAGCTACGTGTAGAGAACGATTACGAGGAGGTGAATCGGAAAGTCCGCACACGGCATCTAGCGAAACTCTCAATCGACCAAACCAACTAATTCATAGGAGGAGAGAAACATGTCACGGAAATTAATGTATCTATTCAGTGTCTTAATCGCCATCAGTATCCTGGCGGCTGCCTGCGGTGGTTCCGCGGAAACACCGACCACAGCACCTTCGGGTGGTGATGTACCGCCAGCACAGGTGGTCAACACCGTTATTGTCACCGTAGAGGTGCCGGTTTCAGGCACCCCGGCACCGCCGGAAGTGATCAAACCAGCTGGTTACGGTGAGACCCTGGCAGCCGTAAAGGCGTATGGCAAGGTAAAATGCGGCGTACATACTGAGCTGCTCGGGTTTGGATACCTGGACGCCGATGGGAAAAACGTGGGCTTTGACATTGACTTCTGCCGCGCTGTGGCAGCAGCAGTCTTGGGCGACCCTGAAGCAATCGAAGCAAAATCCATCACTGCAGCTGACCGTGGTCCTGTGCTGCAGACCGGTGAGGTCAATATGGTCACGCGCAACATGACCTGGACTTCCAAGCGCGATGCAGAATGGGGCAACTTCACCTGGATCACTTTCTATGATGGACAGGGCTTCCTGGTGCGCAAGGACAGCAATATCACCAAGCTGGAAGATATGGAGGGTGCGACTGTGTGCGTGACGACTGGCACGACGACGGAGAAGAACCTGGCAACCTCGTTCGCCGATGCAGGCCTCACTTACGAAGCAGTCACCTTTGAACAGACTTCGGCGGTGTATGGAGCCTTCGAAGAAGGACGCTGCGATGTAGCTACCAGCGATAAGAGCCAGCTAGCGGCAGCCCAGGCAAGCATGCAGAAACCAGATGATTACACGATTCTTGATATCACCATCTCCAAGGAACCACTCACCCCCGCAGTACCAGCGGGCGATGACCAGTGGTTCGATATCGTTAAGACGGTCATCTGGGGCCTGATCAATGCTGAAGAGTTCGGAATTACATCCGCCAACATCGAGGAGATGAAGGCGAGCCCGAACGCCAACATCCGGACCTTGCTGGGTGTGGAAGGTGAAGCCGATTGGGGTTACAGCACCCTGGGCTTATCACCAGATTCGCTGGCGAATGCAATCAAGGCGGTGGGTAACTATGGCGAGATCTACGACCGTTACTTCGGTGCCAACGGTGTTGCTTTCCAGCTAGATCGTGGGCTGAATAAGCTGTGGACTGAAGGCGGTTTGATGTATGCTCCACCCATCAAGTAACCTTTAGCTGAATTCACCTGGGTGTGCGCACCTTGCAGTGTGCACACCCAGCCTCTTGCCCATTGCGTATCTAATGGCAAACGCAGAATACTCGAATAGAATCCCGCTCTGGCGTGACGAGCGCGTGTTGAAGATCCTGGCACAGGTGGTTTCATCCATCCTGGTGCTTGGGATTCTGTATTGGCTGATCAACAACTTCATGGTGATAACGAGACAACGAGGTATGCCGCTTACCTATGGATTCCTGGATGAAGCGGCAGGGTTCCCGATCAAAGAGGCGTTCATCCCATATGCTCCGACGATGACCTTCGGTCGAGCCGTCCTGGTGGGGCTGGTGAATACACTGGTGGTGTCGGCATTGGGGATTGTGTTCGCCACCGTGTTGGGCTTCATCGTTGGGTTGATGCGCCTTTCGTCCAACTGGCTGATCAGCCGTATCGCCCTGGCGTACATCGAGTTTCACCGCAACATCCCGCTGCTGGTGCTGCTGTTCCTGTGGTATTTTGGTGTGTTCAACAAGCTGCCAGCGGTGAAGCAAAGCTTTGCCTTTCCCGACGTGATCTACATCAACCAGCGCGGCTTCTACATCACCTGGCCGCATCTGGCTGTGGGTGGGCTGGTTTTCCTGGGCTTCGTCATTGCGGGTGTCATCCTGGCAGTTGTGGCTTGGATCGTGCTTCGGCGCATCAGGGAAGTGAAAGCCATAGAGACTTATTATGGATGGGTGAGCCTGGGATTGCTCATCCTGGTTCCGCTGATTGGCTGGTTTGTCGCGGGAGGCAAGCCGCTGGTGCTCGATATCCCGGTGCTCAAGGGTTTCAACTTCACGGGTGGCCTGCGCCTGTCCCCGGAGTTCGCCGCCCTTTTAATCGGCCTGGCAACGTACACGTCAGCTTTCATAGCAGAAGTGATCCGCTCGGGCATCCAGGCGGTGCACAAGGGACAAATTGAAGCCGCCAAGGCGGTTGGATTACGCTACTCCCAAATCTTGAGCCTCATCATCGTACCGCAAGCCCTGCGGGTAGTCATCCCACCGCTCATCAGCCAGTATTTAAACCTGACCAAGAACTCTAGCCTGGCACTCGTCATTGGCTTCCAGGAGCTGTTCGCCATCGGCAAGGTGACGATCAACCAGGCTGGGCGGGCAGTGCCGGTTTTTCTCCTGATCATGGCAATTTACCTGGCAATCAGCCTGCTGACCTCCGTCGTATTGAATTTCTACAACAAGCGGGTGCAGCTTATTGAAAGGTGACATGACCGTTATCTCTGATGAAGTCGCCCCTCCTGCTCCACCCGGCCCATTGAAATGGTTGCGTGACAACCTGTTCAGCACCTGGTACAACAGCTTGCTGACCATTTTGGGTGGCACGGTAGTGTACTTCATCGTGGTCAGTGTAGTATCCTGGGTGTTCACGCAAGCAGACTGGCGTCCTGTTACCGTGGCACCTCTGTTATACCTGGTGGGGCAATATCCCCGTGCGGAACTATGGCGTGCAGGTCTCAGCCTGTGGATTTTCACATTTTTGATTGGCATGAGCTGGGGAGTGTGGAAGCGCTACCTGCGCATATTCTCCATCTTCCTGGTCGTCATGTTTGCTGTGCTGGCCGTGTTCCCGCTTGAAACACCCACCATCACACCAGCCATTCGGATTGCGATGGGCATCAACTCCATCTTGATCCTCCTGGGATACCGAATTGGTAGGATGCGAGTAGTCAATGGCAAGCTTGTAGCTGCCTTGTGGCTGGCGGCCTTGCTTCTTGTCCCACTAGTGATATTAAGCGGGTTCCCCGGCTCAAGTGTGCTGCCGAAAGTGGCGACCGCGGTGTGGGGTGGGCTGCTGATTACGCTGCTGCTCTCGGTGGGAGGCATCGTGCTGTCGTTCCCCATCGGGGTACTGCTGGCGTTGGGCAGGCGCTCATCGCTACCAGTGGTCAAGTGGTTCTCGATCGGCTTCATTGAAATCGTGCGCGGAGTGCCACTGGTGACGATCCTGTTCATGTTTTCCATCATCCTGGCGCTGTTTCTTCCGACGGAAGCCAGGATTGACCAGGTGATCCGGGCACTGATTGGCATTGTGATCTTCTCCGCGGCATATATGGCTGAGAACATACGCGGTGGCCTGCAGGCGATCCCGCCCGGTCAGATTGAAGCAGCGAAGGCGCTGGGGCTGAGGAGTTTCCACATCACATTCCTTATTGTTTTACCGCAAGCATTGAGGCTGGTGATTCCGACCATCGTCGGGCAGTTTATCACCCTTTTCAAGGACACAACCCTGGTGTACATCGTGGGGATCAACGACCTGCTGGGGATCGGTAACGCGATCCTGAATTCAAATCCCGCATTTGTTCGCCTGCAGATGGAAGTGTACCTGTTCATAGCAGTAATTTTTTGGATTTTCAGCTATTTTATGTCTTACGCCAGCTTGCAGCTTGAGAAAGCTTTGGGTGTGGGTGAACGCTAGGTAACCGCTAGGTTGCCGCTAGGTTGCCGCTAAGTAACCGCCAGGAAAGCGTTAGAGGTGATTTATGAGCGAAGAACAAAAACAGCCGATCATCATCGCCAGGGAGGTGCACAAGTGGTTCGATAACTTCCAGGCTCTGCGCGGGGTGAGCATGGAAGTGATGCCCGGGGAGGTCGTGGTGATCTTTGGGCCATCGGGGAGTGGGAAATCGACCTTCATCCGCACGCTCAACCGCCTGGAGGAGCACCAGCGGGGCACCATCATCATCAACGGGATCGAGCTTTCGCATGACGTGCGCAACATTGAACGCGTCCGCAGCGAGATCGGTATGGTGTTCCAGCAGTTCAACCTGTTCCCGCACCTCACCGTGATGCAGAATATCAGCCTGGCACCCATCTGGGTGCGCAAGTGGACCAAGGAAAAAGCCGAGCAAAATGCGATGAAGCTGCTTGAGCGGGTGGGCATCCCCGAGCAGGCGGATAAATACCCGGGACAGCTTTCGGGTGGTCAGCAGCAGCGGGTGGCGATCGCCCGGGCACTGGCGATGCAGCCGCAGATCATGCTGTTCGACGAGCCAACCAGTGCGCTAGACCCGGAGATGATCAAAGAGGTGCTGGACGTAATGGTGGAGCTGGCGCGTAGTGGAATGACGATGTTGGTGGTGACGCACGAGATGGGCTTTGCCCGGGCAGTGGCGAACCGCATGTATTTCTTCGACGCTGGGAAGATTGTGGAGACGGGCACCCCCGAACAGATCTTTACGAATCCGCAGGAAAGCCGAACCAAGCTGTTTTTGTCACAAATCCTCGAACATTAACCAGTAGGCTGGAGCATTCACAAGCTTATCCAGGTAACCCCATAGGTGTATATTCGGTAGATTGCTCTTCCCCTAATTGCTGTGCTGGGGATTGGTTTGCTTGTTGATGGCTGACTGCTGAAATCTGATGGTTGTTCAGGGGGAATGGGTACAGGTATATCCTCCAGCAGATTTGTAGAAGTAAGACCCCATGGCTTTATGATTGCCTGAATACTTGTCGAAGACCCACCCTCCCCTTATTGCTAAGTCACCTGTTGTTGGGGCGAAGCATGCGAATATGTACTAATACCTCCAACCCGAGCATAACCGAATGCTTCGCCCCTACTCCTTACAGGCTCGTTCTTCTCCGCCCCTAAACTCACCGAAGCGGGACTTGGGGGAGTTTGGTAGGGGGTAGTTTTTACGCCCATACATCAATTAGAATCTCCGTTACAATTGACTATCCCATGCTGAAGGTGCATTCTGATGCCAGATAATCCTCCCCTCATCCACACCGAAAGCTTTTCCGTACCCCCCATCGAATGCGACTTCAACCAGGAGTGGAAGCCCTCCGCCATCCTCCAGCATCTGACGGAGATTGCCGGGACTCATGCGGCTAAGCTGGGCGTTGGCTTCGATGACATGCTCGCCTTGAACCTGTTCTGGATCCACTCGCGCATGCGCCTCAAATTTGTCTCCACTCCGCGCGCCAATGAGCAGGTCACCGTCCGCACCTGGCCGAAGACTATTTACCGTCGCCTGCTTTACATTCGCGATTTCGAGGTACTGGGTGAAACCGGGCAGCGCCTTGTCTCTGCCTCCTCCGCCTGGGTAATCATCAACACGCTCACCCGGCGTATGGCACCTCCGAAGGCGGTTAACTTGAATATCCCGGAAGTGCATATTCCCATTGATCAGGATGAGCCCCTGGAGCGCCTCGACCTGGCGAGTAATGGCCAGGAACGCTTGCGCCTGCGAGCCGCTTATTCGGCTGTGGACCTGGTTGGGCATGTCAACAACAGCCGCTATGTAGAGTGGGCCTGTGATGCCTTCCCCATCGAGCTGTTCAGGCAGAAAAGGCTCGACTTTCTGCAGATCAACTACGAGCATGAGGTTCTGCCCGGCGAAGAAGTCGCCATCCTGGTCAACCCGGTCGGTGAAGATACCAGCCTGTGGGCAGTGGAAGGTCGCAACTTGTCCAATGCCACCAGCGCCTTCCAGGCCCTGTTGCGCTGGAAGGAAGCACCCAGCATTTCTCAAAAATAATCAACAGCAGTGTGGGGGGTAGGTTGTTAGGTTGAGAGTGGCAATCTCCATCCGAAACCCAACTCAAAGCGACCAGGTGTTGGGGCGAAGCATTCGGCTTCGATATGAGGTCTCCAATCCGAGGCTCCCCGAATGCTTCGCCCTTACCCGAATTTGTAATCATCCATTTCTCGAACCGAACAACCCTTCGTAGGGACAGGTCACAGTGTACCAATGGGGTCTCGATCAGAAAATTTCTATGGCATCGTCCTATCGGAAGACCTGACAATGACCCGCCCCTACACCATAGTGGCTCGAGGCTCCCCAAATGCTTCGCCCTTACTTGATTCGTTATGTTTTGGGCGTAATCCAAACTTCCGTAAACCTTAAAATATTCATAACCCTCTTGTGAACTAGAACATATGTGCTATAATAATTTCGTGTGACTCGTTCCTCTCAGATTTAACTTGTTTGCATACTCCTTCCCTCTCCATTATCGTTAGGTCCAATCCCTTGCTTATCTGATCACCCGCCAATATTCCTCATAATTCACCGCCTTGTCCCCACTTCCATCCCCCATGGCTCTACCCTGCCTGCCGCCGCGCTATGCCACTTACCCCATCCGCCTCATTTTCCAATCTCAGCTACCCCCAGGTGTGCTGGTCACCTGGCTCCAGCTGGCCAGCCTCACCTGGAACGGGCAGGAGTCGCACACGTTCGATATCCAGGCCTGGATAGACTTTACTGGTGCCAGCCGCAACACCTTCATGCGCCACATCCGCCTGCTCCAGGCGCGAAGTCTCCTGCGCCGAGATTTCCCCGAGCTGAGCAAGGTGAACATATCGTTTGAAGGCATCCAGCTGCTCTACCGCCCGCCAAGCGGAGGTCATGCAGATAACGGCGAGTTCCGGTGCAGCCCAACGCCGGATTCCCTTCTTATTGGCGATATCCCACATCTTGCTTCGGACATACCTGAACCAGGAATGGTGGTGACATCTACAAAAATGGTTTCTAAACCGGAAATGGTTTCAACACTAGAAATGGTTTCTAAACCAGAAATGGTTTCAAAGCCAGAAATGGTTTCAAAGCCAAAAATGATTCCTAAACCAAAAATGATTTCGCTAGGGCAAACCGGTCCCGTTTCACTCGCTGGATCAGCAAATCATAGCCTCTCTTTAATAACTACTCTTAATTCGCCTTTATCTCCAGCTAAAGAGTCAGATAATCATGAATCTATGAAACTGGTTAAGTCGAAACGAGTTAAGAAAATTAAAGAGCACAAAAGTGATCCTGCTACTTCTACAGCTGCAGAGGTTTACCGCTCGGTTGTGCACTTCAGCGCCAACCAGGCGCAAAAAAGCCTGCTCGAGGGTAGTGTCACCAACCTGGATTTATGGCGCGCCACTATCGTCCATTGGGCTGAGCACGGATGGAACCCGCGCAACCTGACGGGGATGCTTGAGCTCTACCAGCGCGGTGGGCCGCAGGCGTGCCGCTATTGCCAAATCCCAAGGGAAGAAGGATCTGCTCATCAGCACAAAGCGACCCTTACGACCCCGCTCGAGCAAACGCTGTCAGCCATTGATCAGCTGCGTAAAAAACAATCAGACCGTGATGCTCATGGTTGAATTCACCCACATACCAGCGCTGTATCCTAGGGGTAGGTTACCTAGCTCCCTCGTAGCTTACCAGACTATTTCGTACGCATTTTCCCCCCATTCTCCCGGGTTAGCCCGCCATGCCATCTGCTGACCTGTTGACCATCCTGCAACGTCTGGCGGCAGCCTACCCCGAGAAGAGCCTTACGCTGGATACACTCGAGCTCTACCAGCAGCAGCTTGCCGATATCCCCTTGGCGCTGCTCGAACAGGCGGTCAGTCGGCACATCCAGACCTCCCCCTGGTTTCCGCACATCTCCGATCTGCGCCAGGCCTCCGCCAGGCTAGCGGGCCAGGAAGCCTTCTCCAGCTTGACCCCGTCCAATGTGGATGCCTTGGGCTTTGATGCCATGCACCTGGAAGAACGCTATTTCAAAACAGGCGAATTGGAGCTGCCTGCCTGGGAGAAACTCGCCCGCCAGCTGGAGAACGTGGGGCGGATCTATCGGGCTGAAGAGCTACGACGCAAGCTCAGCCACCTGCAGGAGATGGAAGCCGAGGCCAATGCAGCGGAGCCTGACCAGCTCGAGCCTCATCCAACAGATGGGTGAGGTGGAGACTGCCACGATGACAGCATTCCAGTTCTCTGCCAGCGGTATGCGGGCATCCCTGAGCATACAATGCTCAGCCCAGCTCAATCAGGCAGCCAAATGTGCACCTGCGGGGAGTAGTCACCAGGTACGCCGCTCTGCCCCAGCTGCCAGGCGAGTGGGCTCACGCCACCGCCGCCTGCGATGTGACTGCGGCCTGCCGGCCGTGGTGGTAAAGACGGTGAAAGTGGGTTCCAGTCCGCAATACACCATCCGCCTGCCCCTTTGCCCCGCTTGCCTGAAATTGGAACAGGAGTTGCAACGGTAAAGGGGAATCGTCAGCTGCCAGCCACTCACCACTGGCTACCAGCCAACCGGCAAAAACACGAACCTGAACGCTCGCATTGTAGCGGAGGTATGTATGCCTGAACAAGCCATAAAAGTCATTTGCCCGCATTGTGGAAAGACCCGCACCATCAACCCGGGGGTGTTTGGCGTCTCTAAAGGGCCCCCCAGCCCAGCATTGGAAAAAGCCTACGCCAGCAAACGCTCCAGTGTGGTCGAGTCGGGCAGCAAGTCGTCTGGTTGGGTTACCATGAAGTGCCCCAGCTGTGGCAAACCCTACCAGTACAATCCCAAGACCCATAAAGCGCGCCTGAAACCCTGATCTGCTCTGTCTGCGATAGCTACCATAACTCTGCGCAAGGCGTAGGGGAGATTAATGGAATTAATTAAAAAAAACCCGCCACGCGGGTTTTTTTTTAATAATAGATGAATGCGTGAGATTAATGAAGCGGGAAAGCGGTGGTAATATCCTGGTACATTTTTGACACCGCGGTACCCATCACGGCAATGAGGGTGACAACCACCAGGGCAATTAATACGATCAATAAGGCATACTCAACCATCCCCTGCCCACGCTCTTTTTTATAAAAAAGCATATAACCCCACCTCCTTTCCAACAGAGGGTTAGATCTGTCAGATCAAGATGTGACCTTGTGCATCGGTGGGCAGCGAATAATGATGGGGGAAATTGAGCAATAGATAAAAAAGATAATGACCCGTTGTGCGCCCAGAATGCCGGAATCACCCTGATCAATTGTTGATTATGCTATTATTTTAGCGTATTAATGATAAAAAATCAACTATCTTTGCGGGTTCCTGACAGAATCGTTAGGTTTGAGTAAGGGGTTAAGTCAATCACGGGTAGGAGGACGAATTCGCACTCGCTTCGTAACCCACTGAAGCCCTCAGTGTTATCACACTCAAAATACCGGAGGTGAATCATGCTTGCTCGTGTCATGGGTGTATTCAAGTTAGATACCAAAACATTTGATGAGATCGAAGGGAACACCAGCTTAACACTCTATGCTGCCATCATCGTCGGCCTGGTCGCATTGGTGAGTGGTGTGGGTACCGGGCTGTTCAATGGCTTCTTTAACCGAAGCGTGGTGGGCGGCTTTTTTGGAACCCTGATCAGCACCATCCTCGGTTGGGTTGTTTGGTCGGTGCTTACCTGGTTTGTTGGCACACGCTTTTTTGGTGGCCAGGCAACCATCGATGAGATGCTGCGGGTGATTGGTTTCGCCTA
The DNA here is from genome assembly GCA_003105035.1 of Anaerolineales bacterium. Lineage (NCBI taxonomy): Bacteria > Bacillati > Chloroflexota > Anaerolineae > Anaerolineales > Anaerolineales bacterium. Next base: position 115,717 of record PQAL01000042.1, read on the forward strand.
TCTACCCCTGTTCCTTTCGATTATCCCCTGCGTTGGTAGCGTGATTGGTGCCATTTGGGCACTGGTGGCAGGCTTTATTGCTGTCCGCCAGGGGCTGGACCTGGACAATACCAAGACATTCATGACGGTGGGTGTGGGCTTCCTTGGCTACCTGATCCTGACCGCGCTGGTGAACGTTATTTTCTAAATCGGTCTGCATTCACCATAATTCACATAACGGGGGCTGTCCATCTTTTCTGGCAGCCCTTTACAACGCTATATAGGGGCGAAGCATTCAGACGAAAATTGAGGTGGTGCTATGGCATCTACCCCGAATGCTTCGCCCTTACTCCGATCTATTGGTGTACTGTCTCACTTATGTTGATACGGTTTGTCTCACGGGTAACCCACCCTCACTTCACCTGGTAATATCCACCATACGCACAGGTGCGGCACACAACCAGGCCATCCAGCTCAACTTCCCGTTCATTGAGGATCTCTTCCCCGCACTTCGCACAGCGGGCACGCGCATTCTGGTGGCTGATGATCTTTTCAGCGGGAGTGCGCAGCTGCACTTCCTGGAAGGTGAACAGCTCCTCATCGGGCATGTGCTGGTACCCCATGAGCTGGGCGAAATATCGCCGCTTCTCTTCGGGGGCATAGGCCAGCGCTTTGCTACGGATATCGGCTTGGGGAGCCAGGCGCAGGCTGGTTCCATGGCGGATGGCTGTAAAGGTTGCCGCAATCTTCCCCATATCTTCCACGCGCAACGTGCGGTGGCCGACCGTCGCACCTGTGGCCGCCCGCAGTCCATCCGCAAAGCAGCCTGCAGTCTCGATGATGATCAAGGCAGTTTTGCTATTTACCGGAGCGCTCAGGCACAGCCGAGCCAGGCCTGCCAGACCCATGCGCACCCCCAGCACCTGCCGGGGGCACAGGTGGCTGTGCTCGGCAGCACTGGTTCTTAATAGGGTGGTTAAGTCACTCAGCATAGATCCGTCCTCGGATTAAGCAGTAGATACGATCAGGTGGCCCGCAGCGTCGACTTCAGCTCGCATGCTGGTCAGTGCCTTGGAGGCTGGTCCATTCCGCAAGCTGCCGTCCGCGAGAAACCGGCTGCCATGGCATGGGCAGGTGAATCCCTCGCTGGTTACATTAACGGTGCAGCCCAGGTGCGGGCAAACCAGGCTGATGGCCGTGAACCCCGCCTGGTTGTGGATGATCATTGCCGGTATCTCCGGTATGGCAGTGCGGGAATCTGATGGGTAATCCAGCGCTGGTCCCAGGTCATATTCGGTGGGTTGGCTGGATTGGCCCTGGAAGCTAAGGAAGCGGCCCAGGGCGGCCACACCCAGCAAGCCCGAAGCGGCCAGGCTGCCTTTTAACAGCCAGCTCAAAAAGCTGCGCCGGCTTATGCGCTTATCTTTCGACGGAATGGCATGCATGGCAGTACTGTGAGTTTTGTTGCTCGGGGTCTTGCTGGCAGGTGGTGCCCATCACCGGCCTAAAGGTGAAGCGGTCGCCGGTTGCCTTGGAGAATAGCTCATAGGTGGGTTGACCACCTTGGGGCACCGGTAGCACCCGGGCGTTCCATAGATATTCACCTTTATCGGTCATCAGGATGGTATCACCGACTTTCAAGTCGATCACCGAGTTAAGGAAGGCCATGCGCAAGGCGAAGTCATCTTCACTGGTGATTGTATGGGTGAGCGGCAGTGCATCCAGCGTGCCGTGACAGGTCTTGCAGCGTGTGTACTGGATCTCCTTCTTGTTGTTGTAGATATGACCATCACCCATCGCTTCCTGGCGGGTGTGGCAGTCCACACAATCCAGGTTGTACTCGCAACGGGTGAACTGTGCAATCGGCTGGTAGTAATCGTGCAGGCGGTCCGTGGGGCGATCGGTTCGGGCGTGGAATTGCATATCTGCCAGGCTGTAATTGCCCCGATTGTGGCAGGCATTGCATTGCGCATAGCTCATAGCGGTGGTCAGCTTATTCACCTGGGTGCCGTCTGTACGGGGTTGCGGGCTATGGCAGGCAGAGCAGCCCGTCCAGCGATTATAGGCATAACCAGGCATGGGCTGTGCTGACAGGTGGCAATTCAGGCAATTTTGCGCAAATTGCTGCAAGGCGGGCGAGGTCTCCTCGGCCGGCTTAAAAGCTGCCAGGCCATCGACAGCGTAGATACCCATGCGAGCCGTCAGATCGGGCTGTGCACCGAAGGCATAGCGAACCTGGGCAATCGCCCCGGCATAGGTGGCTTGCAGGCTGGTGGTGAGGCGCTGAATATGGTCGCGGTTGGCCTGGGATGTGCCACTGTGGCATTGTTCACCGCCACAGGAGGCTTCCACCACGCTCAGGTCGGAGGGGTTGGCCCCTCCGCGCATGCTGCTGTGAGCCAGGTCAGCATCGAGCGCCATAGGCTCACCCCCATGGCACAGCACGCACCCGAACGTCTCCACCGGGTGCGATTGGCTGATCTCAGGGATATCGGCGTGGCAGGTGAGGCAGTACTCGGTTTGCCCGGTAAGGCTGGGTGTGACGGGTACTGGTGTTGGATCCTGTCCCTGCCACCAGAAAGCCATTCCGGAGGTGATTAATAAAAGGAGGGCAGCCAGGAAAAAATTACGGTGCATTTCGACTTCAGCCTGCAGAGGTTATGCGGTGAATGAGGGCCAATACGGTTAGCAAGACGATGGAAAACGCCAGGATGGCAACCAGCACCTGTACATTGCGCCCGCCGCGGGGGAACCACCGGCCTAATTCAGCAGGGGTGAGCTGCTTTGGGAACAGGTAAGGCACCAGGGCCACCAGCAGTAAAGCACCCGCCGGGACAAGCACCCCAAAGATGAATGGGTTCCCCAGCCTGAGCAGCTCCTGCACCCACAGGAAGAACCAGGGAGCCAGGCTTTCACTGGCAGGGGAGGTCCCTTCCTGGATACCCGGGGCCAGAGGCGCCGGTACCAGGATTGCCAGGAGCAGCAGCACCACGCCGGCCAGCAACATCGCCAGGCCTTCTTGCTGGACTAGCTGTTTGCGGGAGACGCGGGTTAAATCACCGCGTAATTCTGGTGGAGGTACGGCAATCCCGCCATCGCGCCGCACACGGAAGATGTGCCACACCAGGATAATGATTACCGCCAGGGTGAGCCCGAACAGGTGCCAGGCATAAAAGCGGATCAGTGTAGTTGCTCCGATCTGAGTGCCACCCACCAGCATTGCGTATAGCCTGTCACCCACCAGGGGGATGGCGCGCACTAGGTTGGTACCTGCCACCAAAGCCCAATGCACACCTTGGTCCCAGCGCAGCACATAGCCCGTGAAGTCCAAGAACAGACATAACACAAGTAGAGAAAGCCCCAGCAAGTAATTCAGCCGCCGGGGAGGCAGGTACGCTCCGGTGAATACCACCCGCAGTAAGTGCAAGGCTGCCACCAACACCAGCAATTGGGCTGACCAGTAGTGCAGGTTGCGCATCAGCCAGCCAAAAGGCACGAGGAAGGTGAGCACCTGGATCGAATTCGCTGCCCCCTCTGGGGTGGGCAGGTAATAAAAGGTCACCAGGATCCCGGTGAAACCCACGACCAGGGCCAGGAATACCGCCAGGCCGCCTGTGCCAAGTGTATAACGAAAGCGTGCCTGGGGGGCAGGTATCGTAGGGGGGTGCAGGTGGTCGTAAAAAGTTGGGCGCATGGAAGCACGGATGAGGGTTAAAAAACCGCTCACTTACGGAGCGGTTTTTTGGTGGAAAGTGAGGTCGAAATCAGTCGGCACCGCTGGTCTTTTCGAGATGGGTTGATTCTAGCACTTCTTTTTCCACATTATCTTGCCATTCCATCTCTTCCTTGAGCATCTGGTTATACCATTTCTCGTGGTGGGCACGCGCATACCAGGCTGAAACCTTCCCGGAGAACATCGAGAAGAAAGCTTCCTTCTCTTCCGGGAAGATGGCTCCCATATATACGTGGATGAATAGCCAGGCGACGATGACGAAAACGCAAATGAAGTGGATCGGTTGGGCGATTTGCTTAACGATGGGCGGGAACAGGCTCTTGAACACCATCACCGGACCAGTGATCATGATCCCGATGGTGCACAGCACCACGAAGTAGCTGTAGATCTTCTGCCCGGCGTTATACGCGTCTTGCGGAGGCAATTCCTTGTCCTTCCTGAAACCCAGCATCTGTAGCGGCTTGATCATCATCCAGTCGATGTCGTCCTTATCGAGCAGCATGCGGTGCGAGGCAAAGGGCACGAAATACTTACGGAAGCCAATCAACACATTGAACAAGATGACAAAGATCCACAGGAAACCAATCGTGTAGTGAAAGCGGATCAGGTTAGCGTCACTGCCGAACAGGTTACGGAACATCTCCTGCCACCAGATGGGTGTGATCCCCAGGCGCGGCGATGAGATAATGGCGATGCCTGTGCTCAGGAGCAACAGCCAGGAAGCAACGTTGAACCAATGGGTCAAGATATTTGCCAGGTTGTGCTTCTTGATCATCTTCTGGCGTAAGCGCTGCCGTTCAGGTAAGGGGATATTTTTATGGCTCATGTCTGACTCCTTCGCACTGCCTAGTCCTCAAAATCCTTCTCACCCTCAATGAGTTGCTTGGTGAAAAAGATTGCCTGAGCCAGGAAGGTGGCTCCCATGGCGACTGCCACAAGTGGGATGGCAACCTTCTTCCACCCTGCTTCGGAGAGGGTATATTGGGATGGTCGTGGTAAGGTGGATTGCGGAACCTGGCCAAACGTATCAGAAGCCTTGATGCTCGAGGTATCCGGCAGGTTCAGATAGAAGATATTTGGATCTGCATCCATACCATTGCCCTCGTAATCCAGCCTGGTTACCGACATGGCATTTTTGAGGGCCAGGGATGCTTCTGATGTGGGATCGTTCAGGTCGCCGAACAAGCGGGATTTTCCCACGCAGGTGGCAACGCAAGCTGGCTGCAACCCCACCTCCAGCCGCTGGACGCAAGCAGTGCATTTATCCACCACACCGCGGCTCTGGTCGATATAACGCGCCCCGTAAGGGCAGGCTGCCACACAATAGCCGCAGCCAATACAGGCTTCCTGGTCCACCAGCACCAGCCCGCTGGTGGCATCCTTATAAGTGGCGCCGCTTACGCACACCTCGGTGCAGGGCGGGTTGTCGCAATGCATACAGTTGTAAGGTACAAAGGCACGGCTGAGATCCGGCCAGGTGCCCTGTAGGCCCTGGTCGTACACCCAGATGCGGGTATGGTCCATTGGTACGTTATTCTCCACGCTGCAAGCCACCAGGCAAGCCCGGCAGTCGATGCAGCGAGCAACGTCGATCACGAAGGCATAATGATTCTTGGTCGCCATATTCTCCTCCTTACGCCTTCTTCACCGAGACGAAGGTCTGGCTGAGTGCCTGGCCACCGCTGATAGGATCCGTGTAGGTCACGTGGAGCACTGAGTCACTCGCCCCCACCCCGTACGCGGTACGGAGAGCCATCGAGAGGTGCCCAAAACCTGGGGTAAGGTAAACGCAATCAGTGCGCATGGCATCGGTCACCTGCAGTGCAACCTGGACGGTGCCCACCGGTGAAGTGACCTGGACCGTGTCCCAATCGGATAGTCCCAGGCTCTTGGCAGCTTCCGGAGCCATCCACAGGCGGGGCACATCCTGGTACTTGTGCAGCAGCTGGTTATTCTGTGTGCCAAATTGGGTATGCTGGCCCACCTTGCCGGTGAGCAGGTAGAACTCACCTGCCTTGGGCTGGGGAGGGTCCGTCCATATCGGCACAGGATCGAACTTGGCCTTCTCCAACAAGCTGGAGAACAGCTCCACTTTGCCGCTGGGTGTGCTCCACTCATAAATATCGCTGCCGGTGGATGTGGGCAGGGTCGCATTGCCATGCAGCCGTAAGGTTTCCAGCGGGATGCCCGTGGGTGCCAGCTGCTGGTTGATGTAGTCAACTTCGTCCTTGTATTGGAAGAAATCCGCCAGACCGAGGCGGGTTCCGAGCTCCTTGTAAACCCATAAAGCCGATTTTGCTTCGCCTTGGGGTTCGATTACCGGCTGGCGGATATAAACCTGATTTCCCATGGGGACCAGTGGGTCGTAACGTTCCAGGTAAGATGCTTCGGGCAGGACGACGTCTGAGAACCAATCTGTATCGTTTACCAGGATATCCATGGTGACAATCAGGTCCATCTTTTGGAAAGCTTCCAGGGTTTTCTGCCGGTCAGGCAGCGATTGCACCGGGTTCTGCCTTGAGATGAACCAGCCGTGGGGTTCATAAGGTGTACCTGCCACGATGGAGTCACGCAGCTGCTGGAAAACACCGATCTTGAGGGGCACGAATGGGTACATCCAAGGAACGCCATCCAGGCGCTGGGCAGAAATGCGTGGGTAGGCAGGTTGAGGTGGGCTGCCGAGCACGCCTGCGCCTTCGCCACTGGAGGGGAACATGGTCGTACCCCAATTACCCACCACGGCATTCAGGATGGAAATGGCCCGTTCTGTGGGGAAAGAATTGATAAAGTTGGACGTGCGCCAGCCATTGTGGGCCAGGGCATATTTCCCGGCTGCGCCGAACTCCTCGGCGATGCGCCGGATGGTTCCAGCTTCGATGCCGGTCAGCGTGGCAGCCCATTCGGGTGTGGTGGACATCGTCAGCGAAGCCACTTGGTCGAATCCAAGGGTGTACTTGTCAACGAAGGCTGCATCATACAGCTTTTCTGCAATGATGACGTTGATCATGGCCAGGTGAAAAGCCAGGTCGGTGCCCGGGCGAATGGGCAGCCATTCGGTCGCCTTGGAGGCAGTCTTCGTGAAGCGTGGGTCGATATACACCACCTTCGCCCCACCTGAGATGGAATCGATCAGGTCTGAAGTCTCGGAGGTGGAGATGGCTTCGGTCAGGTTACGGCCGGTCAGGATGATGTACTTCACCTGGCTGTAATCACGCGCCGGTTCTTCCATGCCATAGGTGATCGAGTTGGCCACGATCATAGCGTTGAAACACAGGCTGCGTTGTGTGCCATAATTGGGTGAGCCAAACCCATAGAGCAGGTTTTCGAACAGGGGTTGCGACAGGTTGTGGGTGGACGAGAAGACCATCGCCTCAGGCCCATACTTGCTCTTGATCGACAGCATCTGCTCTGCCACCAAATCCAGGGCTTCATCCCAGCTCGCCTGGCGGAATTTACCCTCACCACGCTTGCCCACCCGGATGAGGGGGGTCAATACCCTGTCGGGGTCGTAGGTAGTCATCAGGCCCGATTGACCCCTGGCACACAGCTTGCCCTTTGAGTGTGGGTGGTCCGGGTTGCCTTCCAGCTTGACTACTTTTTCTTCAACAACTTTGGCTCGCACCCCACAGCGCCAAACGCACATCTCGCACATCGTGGAAATGTAACCACTGCCGTTGCTGTCCAGCAGGTGTGCCTGGCGGGCTGCGCGTGCCACTGGTGGGGCTATGAACTGACCCACCGCAAGTGCTGAGGCAGTTGCCGCACCTAACTTTAAGAAGCTTCGCCTAGAAAGTTGTGAAACATCTGTTTTCGGCATAATTCACCTTTCAACCATTCCTGCTTTTTGTCCAGCAGTCCAGGTCAGGTCGATTACTGTAGCTTGTCTTTGCGTTGTAAGCCAGCCCGCTCGATCAGGTAGAACAGGAACAGGACGATCAGGGTGAACAAGAATACGATCAGGAAAGGACTGACATTCAACGCGTCGGGTAATACGATGTTACCCAGGTTGGCTAACTTTGAGATGGCGGGGAAAACGTAGGGGTAGGTCAATCCATATATTACTGCTCCAGCGAGGAAGCCTAACAGTCCAGGACCCATATAATCTAATTTACCTTCGCCGCTCCCGGCGGCGCAGGTGCCTGGTCAGTAACCGGCGCCTGCCATCCCTACGCCAAAAATCAGCCCACCCACCAGGTTCCCCACGATGTAGGTGGCTGGCACAGTGGGGAAGGTAACCCAGCCAAGGGCACGCAGGAGGAATAACCCATTCATCGCCACGATGATGGCGGTCATCATGAACTTAAGAATCGTCATATCCGTAAAGCGGAACTGATTGGCGATATTATGATAGCTGGTCAATCCAGCTTTATTAAGTGAGAAACCAAAACCAATACCCAATACGAGAGCAAGGAAGATTGACGAAATAGTCATGTCTAATACCTCTTTCCATAAATGATCAAGGCGGTGATGATGCCGGTTATCATAAATCCACCCATAAATAGGAAAGCCGCCGGTACGAACAGCATGCCACCGGAGATGGCCAGACCACTGGTGCATCCCCCCGCAATACCTGCACCGTATTCAACGATGATCGCACCAAAAAAACCGATCACCCAGCGCTTCCAGGGTTGTGGACCGAAAATGCGCTTCCATTGAGCATCATCATTAAACCGGAACTTGAATGTCTTGCTGGAAAGTGCCCCAAAGGTTCCGCCGAGCAATATTCCTACCAGCAGAATGACAGACCAGGTAATTTCTGGCCGGATAATTGGCATGGCCCTGCCTCCGGTAGCTCCCCAATATATGTTATTGAATGCACTCAGGTTGAGATTCTTGCCGATCCAACCCACGATGCTTTCAAATGCCCCTGAAGCTCCTAACAAGGCGTTGGCTAGCAAAACCGTCAGCAAGCCCACGATACCCAGCAGGATGCCTGCCAGGTAGGGTGACCAGAGCTCTTGCGAAATGAATGATGTGAACCGTTTCATAACTCCTCCGATTAGTATAGATCAGGCAGGTACCAATCAGCTGCCTGCCAGGGCCATCAGCAAGCTGCGCGCATCTTTGTCCAGTGCCTGCACCCGCCTCAGCAGCTCAGGATCAAGGTGAGAAAGCGCATGGAGCATCTCGTTGGCCTGTTCAGGGTTGGCCAGGATGCGCTTGAGGGCGTGCAAGCCAACCGGGTTAAGCCTGGCGATCAGGGGCAGAAACTCCGACACCTCCCGGGTATACCCTTCGACTTCAGGGATGACACCTGCCTCGGGTGCTCCGCTTGCCTTCGGGGTGAAGAAGCCCTTTAAGCCTTTGCGTCGCCGCTCGTTCCAATATATGAAAGCACCGCCACCGATGAGTAAAACAAGGATGAGCACCACCAGGATGACATTCCCCCAGTTGATCGTATATTCGCCGAGGACGGTTTCCTGGTATTGCTGCACGTAATCGATCGTACCAGGCTGGCTGACGACCATACCGCCCCCCGAGGGCAGGGTTTCTTCGGTTGAAGCGGTTGGTGCGGTGGCTTGTGTGGCCATTGGGGTAGCTGCCCCACCTCCACCACCCAGTGTCACACCCAATGTAGTGGCGTATTGCCCTGCCAGCTGCTCGTAGTCAGCGGGGTGGCAGGAGGCACACCCGGCTTTCACATCCGAATTCCATGGCACCATCCCGGTGTGCGATTGGGTTTTATCGGTGCTTTGCGGGTTGCCGGCATGGCAGCTAACGCAGGCATCGATCTGGGCATGCTCGCTGTGCCAGGCGGTACCGTCACTATTGACCGGATCCTGGCCTTGCGTCTCATGGCAATTCTTGCAGGATGAGGCTTGTGAGCCGCACTGTGCCTGGGTGGGTTGCGTGTTGATGATTAAGAGAAAACCTGCGATGAACAGGGCACCCAAGAAGATGGGTATAAGATACCGTATTCTCAGATGTGGCATATCATCCTCCTCATTATGTCGGATTGGGTAAGTTCTATCGGGTGTCGACAACAGGCAACTCTTCAGCTGCCTGGTTGGATTGGTCAGTACTTTCCATCAGGGTGGCATTGTAGGCCAGCCGATCTCTCAATACCGTGCGAAGCAGGTTTAATGCCTCCACCAGGCGTTCGTCTGCCAGGTGATATTCCAGTGTGTTGCCCTGCCTGACGGTATATACCAGCCCGCGCTCCCGCAGCACCTTCAGGTTGCGCGACGTGGCGGGTTGGCTCAAGCCAAGCTCGTCACTCAGCTCGTTCACCACCCGCGGCATTTCAGCCAGGGCATAGATCATCAAGATCCGGTTCGGGTCGGCCAGGGCAGAGCATAGATCAGCATGGAGCCGTGAAACTTCCTGGGTTAATTGGGGGTTGTTCATAATCTGTTCAGCAATATACGCAGATACGAATATACATATTTATGATATATTAATGGAAAATCCATCCCATAAACAGTATTATTTGTCACAAATCATGTGTGATGCTGTCACATTAGATTATACAGCTAACCACTTTATAGGACAACCTGAGGAAACCATCCATGTCTGACAAAGCAGCTCCATCTGTGCATGTAGGCCAGGTGTTACGCCAGATCCGTGAGGAGCGTGGCATTTCCATCCGCGAGCTGAGCCGCAGGAGTGAACTCTCCGCTAATGCCCTGAGCATGATCGAGCGGGGGCTTTCTTCGCCTTCGGTCAGCACGCTTTACCGCCTGACGGATGCCTTGAATGTGCCCATCACAGCCATATTTCGTCCTGAACAGGTGCAGAATCCGATCGTTTTTCGGTCGGTCTCCGACCGGACGCATGTGCCTTTCCCCCTTGGGGTGTGGGAAGGGTTGGGGGGTGAGTCTTTCACCGGCCGCATGCAACCGTTCATGCTAACCCTGGAGAGTGGCGCCGAAAGTGGCCCGGAAAAGATCGTTCATACCGGTAGCGAGTTCGTCATGTGCTTGCGGGGCCAGCTCGAATATGAAGTAGAGGGTCAAAATTACACCCTTGAGGCTGGCGATAGCCTGTTGTTTGCCGCGCGGCTGACCCACCGCTGGCATAATCCCGGCCGAACGGTGACGAATGCGATCGTGGTTTTATCGGGTTATGATGAGTATGAAAAACCGGGGGTTTTTCACTTTCCACCTGAAAAGTGAACCAAATCGCAGCTGATCACATAGGGTGATACATCGCTGGTATCCGCCTTGATGATGTTGTTGGGGCGAAGCATTCGAAAGTAGCTCGGGCAGGTGGTTTGCATCAATCCCGAATGCGTCGCCCTTAC